>DATISS010000116.1:0-16109 GCA_035468565.1 Planococcus sp. (in: firmicutes) | reverse complement strand
TAAGGACCGCGATCGCAAACGTCATCAAGCCGATGCCCCCGAACTGGATTAACACAAGAAGCACCGCCTCGCCGAAAGCGGTCAACGCCGTTCCGGGATCAAAGACACTCAATCCTGTCACGGTCGTTGCGGAAGTTGCCACAAATATCGCATCGGTCCATGAAATCGGTTCGGTTGTCGAAATCGGCAATTTCAGCAGCAAAGTACCGATCAAAATCAGGAATAGAAAGCTCCCCGAAATCAGTAATGGCGGTGGAATTTTGATTCTTTTCTTCGTAATCGTCAGCACAATGGCCACTTCCTTAGGTAGTGAAGCAATTTGGTTAGATTTATCCTGATTAGGACGGCAAACCGAATTTGGATAAGGATAAAATTACGCTCAATTCACAACGTTGTCAACTGCTCTTTTCAAATCACGGTTTCTTCGATCTAAATTTACAATAATAAAGGAAGAAAGCCGCCGATGTCGTATAACCTACTATAGCGTCGGGAAATCGAAAACAGACGGAAAATTGAAAGGGGCGGGTACATTGAAAGCCATTATAATCGAAGCATATGGCGATATCGAACAATTCAAAGAGGCGGATTTGCCGGAGCCGGAAATTTCAGGGCAAGAAGTTTTAGTGGAAGTCCATGCAGTTGCAGTGAACCCGATCGACTGGAAAATCAGAGCCGGCTATATGCAGGATTATTTGCCGTTTGACATGCCGATCGTATTCGGCTGGGACGTGTCTGGGGTGGTGAAAAAAGTCGGGGCGCAAGTGACGGATTTCGGCACCGGAGATGAGGTTCTTGCTCGGGCGGATTTGAAAAAACCTGGCGCTTTTGCGGAATTGATTGCCATTGATGAAGCGCAGCTGGTGAAGAAACCGGAAAATGTGCCATTTGAAGAGGCGGCTGCGATTCCGCTAGCGGGCATGACAGCTTGGCAAATGCTCTTTGAAAAAGCAAAGTTGATCACTGGCGAGACAGTGCTGATCCACGGAGGAGCCGGAGGAATCGGCATTTTTGCCATCCAGCTTGCGAAACGGGCGGGTGCCAACGTAATCACGACTGGCAGCGGCCGCAACCGGGATTTTCTGATCGCTTTGGGAGCGGATAAATTTATCGATTACCAAAAAGAAGATTTTCAAACCGTTGTCGATAGAGCTGATGCCGTCCTGGATCTCATTGGAGGCGATGTCCTAGAGCGGAGTTATGGGGTTCTGAAACGAGGCGGTAGACTCGTTTCAATTGCTGGGCATCCCGATCCAGATTTGGCGGAGCAAATGGGCATCAAGACAAGCTACCTCAACAGCAAAATCAAAATCGAACAATTGGAAGAACTGATTGGGCTTGTATCGAATGGGCAACTGAAAGTTGTGCTGGCAGATGTTTTGCCCTTTACGCTCGACGGGGTACGGCAAGCTCATGCACTGAGTGAAACTGGACATACCCGCGGGAAAATCATCGTCAAAGTGAAGTGATGCAAAAAGGCTGGCGAACATGCGCTTCTGCAGATCCGGGATGCCCTTAAAATCATGGGCAGTGAATTATGCATTACCGGCATTTCGCCGAAAGCCGCGTTAGAGCTGGTCATGCAGGAAGACTGCTCAGAAAGATTGTCCACTTATCCAAAAAGCACTGGAAACCGTCAGCAGATTTTGACTTGTTAATACCAAAAAAGTTAGCAGCAGAGCATCCGCTTCTGCTGCTTTTTTATTACAAAAAAACGGGATAACGTTTTGGGTTTCCATGGTAAACTGAAAACAAAGATAATTTGTCATTTTATGGATTGATTGCCTACAATAATGGAAAAGGATGGAGCGGATGAAAAAATACAGCATTCTTGAAAAACTCATGTTCAAGACCAGCCGGTTCCATTTTAAAAAGCTGCAGCAGGCGTGCAGCGGAAAAACCATTTTGATCACCGGCGCCAGTTCGGGCATTGGGGAACAGCTGGCTTATTTGCTTGGGAAGATCGACTGCCGGTTGATCCTGGTGGCAAGGCGCACAGAAAAGCTGGAAGCGATGAAAAAGGAGATTGAAGGGATGAAAGCGCTGGTGGAAATATTCTCTGCAGACCTCCGCATAGAGGAGGAGTTTGATGCATTCCTGGACTTTATACATAAGCTAGGTGCGCTGGACTTCGTCGTCAGCAATGCCGGAAAATCCATCAACCGCCCCATTTTCCAATCATACGGCCGAGACCATGATTTTACGCGGACTATGGAGATCAATTATTTTGTCCCGGTGCGGCTTGCCATGTCCTTGATGCCGCTGTTGGAGCAAAGCGGCGGCCATGTCGTCAACGTTTCGAGCATCAATGCGTTGATGACGCCGATGCCGCATTGGGCCGCTTATCAAGCTTCGAAATCCGCATTTGATACGTGGTTCCGCTCGGCAGCGCCTGAACTGAACAACAATGGCATCGCCACATCAACGGTTTACTTGCCGCTAGTAAGGACGCCTATGATTGAACCGACCGCTGCGTATCGCGATGTTCCTGCAATGGAAGCCCTTCAGGCCGCGCAATTGATCGGCCGCGTCATGTACAGCAAAAAAAAATCATGGCGGCCTTGGTGGCTGTGGCCGGTGCAGGCTGCATCTATTTTTGTCCATCAATTGCCGGAAAGGCGGAAGTGACATGGCCATATGGCGGTTGCTGCAAATAATGTACAAACTGGAATACTTGAGCTTCACAGGCGTCTATCGGCTGCTCCGGGCAATAAAACAGGACGGCATTAATGCCATGCTGCTATTGCGGATGGCTGAAAAAAGCCACAGCGTCGAGACCGCGTTAATCGACAACAATGGGGCGCTTTCGTATAGGGACTTGCTGTCAGGCAGCAACAAGCTGGCACAGACACTGGCGGAAGATTTTGGGGCGGCAGAAAACACGAAAACCGCTTTTCTATGCCGCAACCACGCCGTCTTCGTGCAAGCGCTTTTTGCAGCTTCCCGGACAGGCACCGCCATTTATCTGTTAAATCCCGGCATGAGCCAAAGCCAATTTGCTGACATCGCGGCTGCACATGATTTCGATCTACTCGTTTTTGATGAAGAGTACGACCGTCTTGTGGAACAGTCACCGCACCGGAAAAAGAGGGTGCACGGCAAAGGCAGCCAGGGAACTTCACTCAGCCGATCAGTGGCAATGCAGGATAGTCCGAAAGCCCGTCTCAAGCGTTCATCCCGCAGTAAAATTGTGCTGCTGACAGGAGGCACAACCGGAAAGCCGAAAGAGGCAGTGCACAAGCCCTCGTTGTTCAACTTCCTGAATCCATTCGCCGCATTGTTAAGTGACTTGGATTTGCGCAGCTGCCGTTCGGTTTATATCGCGTCGCCGATTTACCATGGCTACGGTATCGCTTTTTTGTTTTCGGTATTGGCGCTTGGCAAAACAGCGGTCATCCAAGACCGCTTTGACGCGGGGGCGGCCTGCGCAATAATCCGTGAACACCAAATCGACGCTGTTTCAGCTGTGCCGCTGATGCTCGAAAAAATGCTGAGCCATAATGCGGCAGATTTGGTCTCTTTGAAATGCATCGCTTGCGGCGGTGCAAAATTGAATCCCGGTTTGATTGAAAAGACGAAAGCTGAACTGGGCAATGTGCTCTATAATTTATACGGCACTTCTGAAGCGGGACTCAACATCATCGCGGCACCATTCGACTTGAACCGGGATGGCCGCATCGCCGGAAAGGCGATAAAAGGGGCTAGGTTAAGAATCACGGAAAATGGCCAAGAGGCGGCTGCCGGTCAAATCGGCCAATTATGCGCGCGTAACGGCTGGTCGATGAGCGGCAAGAAGAACACGTGGATTGCAACCGGCGATTTGGCGTGGAAAGATGCCGAAGGGTTTTATTATTTAAGCGGCCGTCAGGATGACATGGTGGTATCGGCAGGCGTGAACATTTATCCGCTTGAAATTGAACAGGTGTTGGCCAAACATCCGTCCATTGTAGAAGCGGCTGTCATAGGAATCGACGATGAAGCTTACGGCCAGGTTTTGAAAGCGTTCGTGCAAAAGGCTCCAGCGGTCCATTTAACGGAACAGATGGTGTTGGATTGGCTCAAGCCCCAGTTGGCAAGGATCCAACTGCCGCGGGCTGTCGCCTTTGTCACCAAGATCCCTTATACGGCACTCGGAAAACCCGACAAAAAACAATTGCTTCCCTATCAATTGCATGATGGCTCTGCGGATCGGCATTTACACGGCGACACATCCACTCGAAGCGGCAACCCGGCAAGAATCATCAAAGAGATCGACAATAACTAAGCGTTCACTTTTCGACAGGATAATTTTCTTTGCGCCAGCGGTCCATCCCGCCGTCTAGTTGGGAAAGGTCGGTGAAGGCGTTTTTCAGCAGCGTGTGGGCGGCAGCTTGGCTGCGGTGGCCGGTCTTGCATATGAGGATGACTGGGGTGTTCGGCGCGATTTTTTGGGCTGCTTGCAATTCGCTGCCGAGCGGGAAATTCATGGCTCCTGCGATATGGCCCGATTTAAACTCAAACGCGGTGCGGACGTCAACGATTATCGGCTTTGAAAAATCCTCCATGCGCAAAGCCAAATCTTGCGGTGACAAATTTTTCAAGAAACGCGGACGGCGGAATAAATTCAGAATGTTCATAACAAGCTCCTCTCCTCTCGATTAAGCGCTTTTCTATGATTATAACGGCGTTGGATGCCCAGTGGTAGAGACGTGTGCGAAAGAGGTCCATTCGGGAGTTCTTTTTTTTTTGCCAAAAAATAAGGATTCATTTGAACATATAAGCATATGCTGATATGCTGTAAGAGAAAACGGATTTACAACCAATCATTCTAGTAACCGGCAAAGGAGGAAACCGTCATGGCAATGAAAGTGAAAGAACTGGAAATCGAGAAGACGGGCATGGTCCTGAAATTGCTCGGCGATAAGACACGGCTGTCCATGGTGAAACTGCTGGAGAAGAACGAATGCTGCGTCTGTGAATTCGTGGAAATGTTTCATATCAGCCAATCCGCTATCAGCCAACATCTCCGCAAACTGCGGGACGTGGGGCTTGTGAAGGAAAACCGGAGAGGCCAATGGATTTTTTATTCACTGAACACTTCCAGTGAAATGTATGAGCTCGTCTTGAACGTTTTGGATTTCGTTCCGGATCAGGACAGCCACATCAAAGAGCTCGAAAAGCAAGGGCTCCGCATCAATTGCTCGATCTAAAACTACTGACAGAATAGGGGATTTTCCGATGACACAAAAAACATTATATTTTCTATGCACAGGCAATTCATGCCGCAGCCAAATGGCTGAAGGCTGGGGAAAAAAGATTCTTGGCGACGAATGGCGCGTTTTAAGCGCAGGAATTGAAGCACACGGCTTGAACCCGAACGCCGTAAAAGCGATGAATGAAGTGGGAATCGATATTTCAAACCAGACTTCCGATGTCATCGACACGGAAATCTTGAACAATGCGGACTTTGTCGTGACATTATGCGGCGACGCAGCAGACAAATGCCCGATGACACCACCGCATGTGAAACGCGATCATTGGGGCTTTGAAGATCCTGCGAAAGCGCAAGGGACGGATGAAGAGAAGTGGGCAGTATTCCAGCGTGTACGCGACGATATCGGTGCACGCATTCAGAAATTCGCTGACACGGGCGAATAAATTGGCAAGCATCCATAATCCATGGACATCCTAAGCTGAAAGAGGTGGCAATGATGAACAAAATTGAAATTTACGATCCGGCGATGTGCTGCTCGACAGGCGTCTGTGGACCGAGTGTTGACCCTGAATTGACGCGGCTGGCATCAGCTGTTTATTCCTTAGAGAAAAAAGGTTTTGACATCAAGCGTTTCAACTTGGCGAACGAACCGGCTGCATTCGTCGAAAATGCACGAGTCAACCAGGCATTGGTCGACAAGGGACCCGAAGCGCTGCCATTGGTTTTGCTGAACGGCGAAATCGTCAAAATGGCGTCTTACCCGACGAATGACGAATTCTCGCAATGGTTTGGCATTACGCCAGAGCAATTGCAGGAAAAACCGAAAGTAAAACAATCCATCAAGTTTTCAATATAAGGAGGAGTTTTATGTATCCGTTATTCAATCCAAAAAATATTGAACTGACTCCTTTCCTCTTTTTTACTGGCAAAGGCGGCGTCGGCAAAACGTCCGTAGCCTGTGCTACAGCTGTCGCACTCGCTGACCGGGGGAAGAAGGTGCTGCTCGTCAGCACCGATCCCGCTTCGAATTTGCAGGATGTGCTGAGTGTGGAGTTGACAGGTGACCCCGTCGAAATCCCGGCAATTGAAAATTTGTCGGCGGCGAATATCGATCCGGAAGCGGCCGCGAAAAGCTATCGGGAAAAAGCGGTAGGCCCGTACCGCGGCAAATTGCCGGATGCGGTGCTGGCGACGATGGAAGAGCAGTTGTCAGGTGCTTGCACGGTGGAAATTGCGGCTTTTGACGAATTTTCACGGCTGTTGTCAGACGAAGCGGTGCTCGAAAAATACGATCATGTGGTATTCGATACAGCACCGACCGGCCATACTTTGCGGCTTTTGCAATTGCCTTCAGCATGGACCGGATTTTTGGAAACGAGCACACACGGCGCATCATGCTTAGGCCCGCTTGCCGGACTTGAAGGCAAAAAGGAAATGTACGCGAAAGCTGTCGCTGCGTTGTCGGATTTCAAGAAGACGACATTGCTTCTTGTTGCACGGCCGGATGTTTCTTCCTTAAATGAAGCCGCCCGTGCCGCACACGAACTGAAAGAAATCGGCGTCCAAAATCAGCTCTTGATCGTCAACGGCGTCCTGCAGACGCGGCATCCGGAAGACGCTGTTTCCATTGCGTTCTTTGACCGCCAGCGGCGCGCATTGAAAGATGCTCCTGCTGCTTTAAAACAGGTCATGACTTATGCATTGCCATTCGTTTCGTACTCATTGACCGGAGCTGAGAACCTGCGTCACCTATTCAGCTTTTACAGTGTCACGTCAGGCGCTGAAACACCTGCGGCAGAAGCGGCAGAAATGCCAGGGCTGGACGAAGTCATCGCTGATTTTGAAGCCAATAATACCCGCGTCATCTTCACGATGGGCAAAGGTGGGGTAGGGAAAACGACGGTGGCATCCGCCATTGCGGTAGGGCTTGCCGAAAAGGGCCACCGCGTCCATTTGACGACAACTGACCCCGCAGCTCATTTGGAATACACGTTCGGCGGCGGACAAGGCAGTGAGCAATTGTCCATCAGCAGCATCGATCCTGCAGTTGAAGTCGCCAACTACAAAGCGGAAGTTCTCAAAGATGCCGGTGACGGCCTGACCGAAGAAGAGCTTGCTTACCTGAAGGAAGACATGGAATCGCCATGCACTGAAGAAATCGCCTTGTTCAAGGCGTTTGCAACAGTCGTCGACAAGGCGGACAACGAAATCGTGGTTATCGACACAGCGCCAACTGGGCATACCTTACTATTGCTCGATTCAACAGAAGCGTACCACAAGGAAATGAGCCGTTCTGCGGGAGAAGTGCCGGAAAGCGTGAAAAAATTGCTGCCGCGGCTGCGCAATCCGCAGGAAACTGGCGTCGTCATCGTAACCTTGGCAGAAGCCACGCCTGTTCTGGAGGCGGCGCGCCTGCAGGAAGATTTGAAACGGGCGCAGATCGATCCGAAATGGTGGATCATCAATCAGAGTTTATACGCCACGCAAACCCAAGATCCGGTATTAAAAGGGCGTGCAGCGTCTGAAAAACAATGGATTCAAAAAGTGGTGGATGAGCTTGCAGCCAAATACGCTGTGATTCCGTGGTTGACTGAAGAAAAAATCGGCTATGACAAACTTAAAGAATTCAGCAAATAAAAATTTATGAATCGGAAGGCGGAATGGACAATGGGCAAAGAGTATCAGGAATTGGTCAAAGGCAAGATTTATGTTGGCGGAGCTGCCGACGCACAAGCTGCAGCTGATAATGAGAAAGTGGATGTTGTCATCGATTTGCGGGCGGAAGCGACGGAAGAAGATGTCGATTATAACCGTATCGTGTGCCCAATCATTGAAGACTCGGAAGAACACCAGGACGAGTCCATCAAAAAAGCGATCGACCAAGTCAAAAAAGCCTATGATAGCGGCCAAAAAGTTTATTTCCATTGCGGCGGCGGAAGCAACCGTGCAGGAACCGTCGCAATCGGCACCCTTCTGGCACTCGGAAAAGCAGATACCATTCAAGAAGCGGAAAAAGATGCTACAGCTGTCCGTTCAAAAATCAACGTGAAACCGGAATTCAAAGAATCCTTAAAACGGATTTTTCCAAAAGCCTAAAATTGTAAGGAGAGATGGACGATGATCATTACAGACGAAGCAAAAAAATACATCGAGACAATCCTCGAAGACAATAAAGCGGAAGGGATCCGCATGTACTCGGTCGAAGGCGGCTGCTGCGGCCCTTCAATCGGCTTATCGCTTGATGCGCCGGAAACAGATGACCAAGTTTCTGAAATCAACGGCATCAAAATTGCGATCGCTCCACAAGCCCTGTCAGCTACTGAAGACATGACATTGGATTTTGAAACGACAGGCGGCCAGTCCGGCTTAACCATGGTCGGCGCACCTGGTTGCTGTTAAAAATAACAAAAGAATAAGGATTGGCCTGTTGCCGCTTAGATGCCGCAACAGGCCAATTTTTTTGGAGTCAGAGCCTTACAGGTCTAATAGACGCTTCAAATACCTAGAGAGTTCTTCGTTTATTACTTGTAAAATGCAAGTAATAAACGTACAATAAAGTCGAGGTGAACGACATGGAGACGAAAAGAGAATTGTTTCAGACGATGGTCAAGCGTTTTGGGTTATTGAACCGCAATTGCTGCGAAGTGGGGAGCTTGGATATCAGCATGGTACAAAGCCAGATCCTTTACGAAATCAGCAAGCGCCGCAATGCGCCGATGCAGGAAGTGGCCGATGCGCTGGGCACGGATATTTCGACGTTCAGCCGCCAGATTCAGAACATGATTAAATTGGATTTGATAAAGAAATCGCCTTCTGAAGCGGATAAGCGCATTTATCTCCTGTCACTGACTGAACAAGGAAAAAAAGTGGCGCAAGAAATCCAAAAGGAAATGGAATCTCATTTAGATGAGATATTTTCACATATGAACGAATTTGAAAAAGAAACTGTACTGCGTTCGATGGCGTTGCTGAATCAGGCGATGGCTAAATCGAGTGTCTGCTGCAAACCGATTTTTTAATCTGAATAAATACTTGCGAAAATCAAGTTTTAACGGTTCTTAAATTGAAGGAGGAAAAAAACATGTCCAGTCTAAAAAATTGCTGTAGTACTCCGGTTTCTACAACGTCCATCCATTTCACATTGCCGAAAAAAGAAAATACATCATTGCCAGTGGCAATTATTGGTGGTGGACCCGTTGGATTAGCGGCTGCTGCACATCTTGTAAAAGCGGGTGAAACATTCATCCTGTTGGAAGCCGGTCCATCAATTGCCCATCATGTATTGCAATGGGGCCACGTGCGTTTGTTTTCGCCTTGGCGCTATAACGTAGACAAAGCGGCAAAGGAATTACTTGAGCGCAACGGCTGGTCGGCACAGGAAGATGATAAGCTTCCTACGGGCAAAGAACTGGCTGACAGCTATTTGCTGCCCCTTGCCAATGTACCTGAAATTGCACCGTCCATTTGGACCGACGCGAAAGTGGTCGGCATCAGCAGAAAAGGGCAAGATAAGATGAAAACGGCCAACCGGGAAACGCTGCCGTTCATTCTCTACATTGAAAATGCACAAGGGCAGCCGCGACGGATCGAAGCGAAAGCTGTGATAGATGCAAGCGGCACTTGGGGCCAGCCCAATCCGCTCAATGCTTCCGGTGTGTGGACACGCCAGGAAAAAGATCTAAACGATAAGATTTTCTACGGCATTGCCGATGTCACGGGCTCCGATCGCCAAAAATATATCGGCAAGCATATTGCCGTTGCTGGAGGCGGCCATTCAGCGATCAACACCATTTTGGAACTGGCGGAACTCGACGATGTAAAAATCAGCTGGATTTTGCGCAAGAACAATGTTCAACAAGCTTTCGGCGGAGAAGAAAAAGACGCATTAGAAGCGCGCGGCGAACTCGGTTCGCGCATCCATGGGCTGGTGGATTCCGGACGCATCAATGTATACACGCCTTTCCATGTTCAGCACGTTGAAAAAATAGGGGACGCCATCTCGCTCGAAGGCGAGATGAAAGGACAGCCGTTTGCCCTTAACGACATCGATTATGTGATTGTTAATGCGGGAAGCCGGCCGGACTTTTCCATCCTGAGCGAAATCCGCGTCCGCATCGACCCTGCGACCGAAAGCGCCGAAGCTCTGGCGCCGCTGATCGATCCGAATCTCCATAGCTGCGGAACTGTCCGCCCGCACGGTGAAAAGGAATTGCGGCAGCCGGAGAAAGATTTCTACATTGCCGGGATGAAGAGCTACGGCCGTGCGCCGACGTTTTTGATGGCGACCGGCTACGAACAAGTGCGGTCCATTGTCGCGCATATAACGGGAGACTTCACAGCCGCAACAAATGTCGAACTTGAATTGCCGGAAACTGGGGTATGCAGTTCAAATCTCAACAGCGCATCTGCAGCGTGCTGTTGAAGGGGGAATTCGGATGACTGTCAATCGCGGAGGGAATCTCAATGAGGCTTATTTTATCTCTTATTTGAAACTCATCATGGCGTCAAGGCAATGCGACGCGGCATGCGCGGAAAACGTCGCCTTTGAGTCATTCTTCAACGGTGACCCGGAAAAGTATGGACCGGCCACTTTTGAACGCTTCAAAAGAGCCGCTGCTTCTTTAAAATGACCCATACGCAAAGCACCCAGTGAAACCTTCACTGGGTGCTTTTTTGAAGGGAATCGGCTGGATAAAGAGAATGTATAGAGATGGAAGAAAATTTGGAACGGAGGGGGAAGATGAATTCCAGCACCATAGTCGCCATTGCAGTGGTC
Source organism: Planococcus sp. (in: firmicutes) (assembly GCA_035468565.1). Taxonomy (GTDB): domain Bacteria; phylum Bacillota; class Bacilli; order Bacillales_A; family Planococcaceae; genus Planococcus. The sequence continues at coordinate 5,142 of DATISS010000116.1, read as the reverse complement.
TTTGTACTGTACGTATTGGCCAGCCAATTTTATTTAAAGAAAAAGTTGAAAATAAAACCGGTCACTGTCAGCATATTCCATCAGGACAGGAGAAGGCTATTTATCGCTATCGATGTTGCCTTGCTGCTGTTGTTTGCCATCGGGATGATGGTCTTGTTCGTAGAAAACGATATAGGGGATTTTCCCGGCATTGTGGCAATCAGTCCGCTTTTTGCATTGTTTTTCCTGCAAGGCGTAAATCACGCGATCGAGCAATGGCTGCTGCACCGCCAGGAAAAAGCGTATTGGCATGAAATCCTCAGCTCTGCTGTGATGCTCGTGCTGTTCGCCATAATCTGGGTAGGTGAAAAATAAGGTTTGGACAGAAAAACCAATCAGTCCGAAACAGGAAAGCGCTTCTTCAGATAAAGGGACGAAGCGAATATCAATCCAGCCAGCAGCAGGGATACAATCAGCGCTGCGATTTCTCCCCAGCGGCCAATGGCCACGGTATAGGCGAGCGGGGAAGCGGCAGACACAAGAAAGCTTGGCACCAGCAATTTGCCGACGAATGTGCCATACGTATTGTGATCGAACAGCGCCAGCGGCAATGTGCCGCGTGTGATCGTCATCAAGCCATTCCCTGCTCCGAATAAAAACGCAAAGATGAACGCGCTGAAAACAAATTCGGCGCTTGCCAGGCCGAACAAGAAGGAAATCGGCAGGATGGCTGAGGCAATAACCGTCAGCGTCAACGGGTGGATGCGTCTGCCGAACAACACTTCACAGACCCGCGCGAACGATTGGCCGATGCCGCGCAGCGTCGAAGCCCATACAGCAATAGCCGCGCCAACGCCGAGACCGGATAGTATGTTGATCATGTGAGTCGACATGCCGGAATTCAGGAAGTTCAGCACCATGAAGATGAACGCGTATACAGCCCCGGCTGCCACCCTTTCTTTACCATCGCCAGCCAAAGGTTTAATGTGCGGTGGCTTGCCGTCTCCTGGGCTTTGGCCATCTGAAAACTTGTCGTTTGGTATCGCCAGGTGGAGCGGGATGGTCAATAATGCAAATAGGGCATAGACATAGAGTGCAGCGCGCCAGCCGATGGATTCCGCCAGAAAAAAGCCGATGGGCCAAAAAACGGTGGAGGCGAGGCCGCCTAAAAGCGTGATTTGAGAGATGGGGCGTTTTGCAGCGGCACCAGCAATCCGTGCGAGTGAAGCGAATGCTGCATCGTAAAGTGACAGGCGCATCGCGAGGCCCAGCACCACCCAAGACCCATAATAGCTGGCGAGTGAATGGGAAAGTGCGATGCTGAAACAGCCGGCTGCCAGAAGAAAGGAACCCGCAGACATCACGGAGCGGCCACCGTACCTGTCAATCAGCCGCCCAGTCCAGGGGGAAGTGAGGCCCATGACGGCTAGCGCCACTGAAAAACCGCCGTAGACTTGTGTGCCGCTCCATCCCATATCCGCCGCAATCCAAGCGCCGAATGCAGCAATGAGGTAATAGGACACGCCCCAACAAATCAGCTGCGACAATCCGAGAACCCATATCGTTTTTCGCGTGATCATGCGCACACCTCCGAGTAATCGCTATAAAGATAGTATAGGATTCCGCAGCGTTAATTTACATAGCTTATGAAACAATTTGATGGAAATCGGCCTAGAACAAGTCTTTTTGCAAGAAATGGACTGAAAAATAGCGTATCTTAGAGCTAGGCAATGCTTTGCAGCCCTGAAAGTGAGCGGTTGCGCCAAGCTACATAATGGAATTTAACAAAGAAACAGGGGAGATTGTCAATGGACATGCCAAAGGAGTCTGAACTAACTGCGCTATTTGAAGCGCCGCCAAAACGCAGCGATGAGCGGGCGGAATTTTATTACGATACTTCGACATTTACCGCTGAAAATGAAAGCCAATCAATCATGGTCGTCGTGTCGCCTTTTTACAATGAATTCACATTGATCGTCACTGAAAAAGTAAATAAAGAAGCTATTTCTACCATAAAACTGCGATCTGTCGAGAAAATGGAAATCGTGGAAGATGTGCCTGCATCATTGCGGATTGTCCATGCAATGTCCGAAAGCTATTACAACACAATCGAAATAACATTGAAACCGAAGTTCAGAATGGCATTGCACGAACATTACCAGTGAACTGGAGAGGCGGGCGGATATGGGAAGTATAACCCCAAAACTTTACGACTTAGCGATGAAACCATTTGAAAAAAGCCAATTTTACCAAATTCGCAAATCCATTGCGGGCAGGGCGCAAGGAACGGTGCTGGAAATCGGCTCTGGCACCGGCATCAACTTTCCGTTCTACCGGAAAGCGGATTCGGTCGCTGCGATTGAACCGGACGAAGAAATGCGGAAGCGGTCCCTACAGCGCGCAGCGGCTGCCAAAGTGCCAATCAGGACTTACGCAGCCATAGCTGAAGCATTGCCATTTGGGGATGATGTATTTGACTCGGTGGTAGCGACATTGGTATTCTGCACGATTCCGGAGCCGAAAAAAGCGTTAAGCGAAATCCGGCGCTGCGCCAAAAAGAACGCAACGCTCTATTTTTTCGAACACGTCCGCATGGATCAGAAGCCTTTGGGCACGATCCAAGATGCCATGACACCGCTATGGCAGAAAGTGGCTGGCGGCTGCCATCTCAACAGGGATACCTTAACGCTGATCCGCCAATCCGGATTGAAAGTGATCGAAGTGAAATCGATGTACAATGGGCTGTTTTTAGCCATAACATGTGTAAATGAAAAATAAATAGCATTTAGCGTCAGGACGTTGGAATTGAATGCCTCAAAAAAGGCCGTGCAAAGGGATATATTCCCTTTGCACGGCCTTTGCTTATTATCCTATTTTTTCACAGCCGGCAAGGTTTCTGACAAGCGGAAAGCCGCAATCAAGCCCGCGCTGAACGGCAAAATGGCGACCAAGCCGATTGCCCATTCGATGTTGATGACATCCGTTAAGATTCCGGCGAACAAAGCGCCGAATGCATAGCCGCTGTCGCGCCAGAACCGGTAGACGCCCATCGAAGAGGCGCGCCATTCGGGTGTTGCTACATCGCTGACAGCCGCTTGTAGGGTCGGATAAACCATCGCGGTTCCAAGTCCCAATAACACAGCACCGGCAATCCACAAAGCATAGTCGGAAGCGGCCAAAATCAGCCATAGTGAAAGGGCCTGAAGCCACATTCCGCCGACGATGAACCATTTGCGTCCGAAACGGTCGCTTAACGCGCCGGTGAACAGCTGGAAAAAGCCCCAAGACGCAGGATATATGGCGACGATGAGACCGATTTCCGGAACCCCGAGACCGGAAGCGGCGAAGAAAATGGGGAATAGCCCCCAAGCCATGCCGTCTTTCAAGTTCGTGCTGAGTCCGGCAAACGTGATGCTGGCCAAGTTTTTGTTTTTGAACGTTGTTGTCATAAACACTTCGCCAGCAGTCATTTTAGGTGCTGTCACCGATTTAGCGGATTGCAGTTTGACGAATTCTTTCGTGTCCTGCACAAGCATGGACAAGATAAAGCCGATGATAACAATTCCAATGCCCAGATAAAAAGGCTCCGGGCGAGGTGAATAGCTTGTTGCGATAAAACCGGATATGACAGCCATCGCTGCAACGCCTGTATAGCCCGCAAATTCGTTCAGCCCGACGGCCAAACCGCGTTGCGACGGTTTGGAAATATCGATTTTCATATTGACCGTCATGGACCAGGCGAGTCCTTGGTTGATGCCAAGGAAGATGTTCGCCACAACAATCATCCACCACGACGATGCGAAAATGACCAGCAGCGGAACCAACAGTCCGAAACTCCAACCGAGCAAGAGCACTTTCTTGCGCCCAAGCCGGTCAGCAATAGCGCCTGCAAAATAATTGATGATGGCTTTAGAAAAACCGAAGCTGATGATAAATGACAATGCCGCACTCGTTGAAGCCAATCCGAATTCCTCTTCACCGATAATTGGCAAAATGGTTCTCTCAAGCCCTACCATGGAGCCGACAAAGAAATTGGTTACGACAAGCAAGGCGAAATTGACGAAGTTTTCTTTGATGCCAAACTGAATTTTTTTCATTGGTCCTCCTTGCAACGCCATCCCTCAGCATTTTGCTGTATTGAATTATTATTACTATATACTATCTTGTTGGCTTCAAAGCGACAATTTTTATGCTTAGCTGCGATTTCATCTCGATTCTGTGCGGATCTCTCTATCAGTAAAATAAATCATACTATATAATTAATCAATATGTAGCTAAAAATTTCTAATAATAGCCATTCTTGTGTACCATAATTAAATTTTAAGAAGGCTGGAAAAGAGGTATTAGCAATGCTATCGACATTCATCTCATTGCTATTTGAAATAGCTGTTTCCGCAACCGGCGGCTTTTCCGATTTGGACTCAAGGAAAATAGACCGCCATATAGAAGAGCTTGAGCGACAAGAATGGTTTAACGTTTACTACACGGATGCAAAATACCGCAGTCTTTTTTTCGGCAACGTAAATGTCCGTAAGAAGCTTCAAAGCCGTATACTCGTTAAGCGCATGCTGACTTCTGACAAAGCGCAGAAATCGTTTGGACATTACCTGCAAAAGCAGATCAATAAACGCAAGCTGAAATCAATGTAGAGGAGTATCCGCATGCTTAACAAAATCTTGTCTCTCTTTTTTAAGGACGACAGCGAAGAAGACGACAAATTAGATGGGGGAAAATCGAATATTCCTGTTAGAAATCCGGCGAAAGAGCAAAAAACAGCAAGCAAAATCCGGAACATCGGCTTGTTGACTGCTCCTCTGAAAGACTTCCGGTTTGCAGGTTTTCGCTCAATCCGCAATCTTGAATTGCAGTTCACCACAGATTTCGGCGAACCGAAATCCCTATTAGCCATCAGCTTTTTGTATCAGGAAGAAGAGCGGGAATTTGATGTGCTGCTGAATTTCATTGATCTCCAAAGTTTGAATCTGTCCAGCCCTGGCAGAACGTTTGATATTTCCTTAGCCTTTATGGATTTAACGGAATTCGGATGGGAAGACATGAAGTTTGAAGTGGGAGATTACGAAGATGGCTCCTTGCATTTCTACTGCGCAGCTATTGAAGTCGCATCGGTCAGTGAAAGGCCCCGCAACCAGACAATATATAGGA
>DATISS010000115.1:0-6777 GCA_035468565.1 Planococcus sp. (in: firmicutes) | reverse complement strand
TCCCAGCGCGGCGAGAAAGAAGACCTGAAAGCGGCGCGCGTCATGGAACGCATCCGTGCCTTGACGACGCCAGTGAAGCTGGACGGCAAAAACCGCAGAAATTGACAGCCCAGGTATTGCGTTTTCATGATTTTCGCAGTATAGTAAAAACAATCTAAATATGATTTAACATGCGTTGACAAGGATAATAGCGGACTGTACGACTTTCAGAGAGAGAAGCCTAGGCTGCAAGCTTCTTAAGTACCGGCACGACGCTTACCGCCTTCGAGCAGCAGCTGTGAACTTTTTTAGTAGCAGCTGACGGTACCGGCCCGTTAGCCGATGCAAAGCTTCGTTCCGCACAGATTTTTCTGTCCGGAATAGAAGAAGGGTGGAACCACGAACAGAGCTTCGTCCCTTTGGGATGAGGCTTTTTTGCGTTTAAAAACGGAAGCATTTGATCAGACCCTGTGAACTCAGGTGCTTCAGCGACAACAGAGAAAAAGGAGAGATTGGCATGGCAGACATGATTCAACTGAAATTCCCAGATGGAGCGGTAAAAGAGTTCGAACGGGGCACAACTACTGAAGAAATCGCACAATCGATCAGCCCGGGATTGCGCAAAAAAGCATTAGCCGGCAAAGTAGGCGCCCAATTGGTCGACTTGCGCGCACCTTTGAAAGAAGATGGGGACATCGCCATCATCGTTCCTGAATCCGATGAAGCGCTCGAAATCCTTCGCCACAGCACGGCCCATCTATTGGCACAGGCGATCAAGCGGATTTATCCGGACGCCAAGCTTGGCGTTGGTCCGGTCATCGAAAACGGTTTCTATTACGATATCGATACAGCGTCAGCAATCACTTCAGAAGATTTGCCGCTGATCGAAAAAGAAATGAAGAAAATCATCAATGAAAATGTCGAAATCATTCGCACCGACGTGACACGTGCAGAAGCACAGAAACGATTTGCGGCGATTGAAGATCCGTATAAACTGGAGCTACTTGAAGCGATTCCTGAAGATGACCAAGTATCCATCTATGAGCAAGGCGACTTTTTTGATCTTTGCCGCGGCATCCACGTGCCATCCACTGGCAAATTGAAAGAATTCAAATTGCTGAGTGTGGCCGGAGCATACTGGAGAGGCGACAGCGACAACAAAATGCTGCAGCGCATTTACGGTACAGCTTTCTTCAATAAAGAAGACTTGAAAGCGCATCTGGAAATGCTTGAAGAAGCGAAAGAGCGCGACCACCGCAAAATCGGCAAAGAGTTGAATTTATTCATGAACTCCCAGAAAGTCGGCCAGGGCTTGCCGATGTGGCTGCCAAAAGGTGCAACAATCCGCCGCATCATCGAGCGCTACATCGTCGACAAAGAAGAACGCCTGGGCTATGACCATGTGTACACTCCGGTCTTGGGCAGTGTGGAACTTTACAAAACAAGCGGCCACTGGGACCATTACCAGGAAGATATGTTCCCGGTCATGGAAATGGACAACGAGCAATTGGTGCTGCGCCCGATGAACTGCCCGCACCATATGATGATTTTCAAACAAGGCATCCACTCATACCGGCAATTGCCGATCCGCATCGCGGAACTTGGATTGATGCACCGCTATGAAATGTCAGGAGCTTTATCCGGCCTGCAGCGTGTGCGCGGTATGACGTTGAACGATGCGCATATCTTCGTCCGCCCGGACCAGATCAAAGACGAGTTCAAGCGTGTAGTGAACTTGGTCGTCGAAGTTTATAAAGATTTCGACATCAAAGATTATTCATTCCGCGTTTCGTACCGCGACCCAGCGGACAAAGAAAAGTATTTTGACGACGATGCGATGTGGAACCGTGCGCAGGCCATGCTGAAAGAAGCAATGGATGAGCTTGGACTTGATTACGTGGAAGTGGAAGGCGAAGCCGCTTTCTACGGCCCGAAATTGGACGTCCAAGTGAAAACAGCGCTTGGCAAAGAAGAGACGTTGTCGACTGTTCAGTTGGATTTCTTGCTGCCGGAACGATTCGACCTTTCGTATATCGGAGAAGACGGCAAGCAGCACCGCCCGGTCGTTATCCACCGCGGCGTCGTGTCGACTATGGAACGCTTCGTTGCTTTCCTGATCGAAGAATACAAAGGCGCATTCCCGACATGGCTCGCACCGGTTCAAGTTGAAGTGATCCCGGTTTCGTTGGACGCGCACAGCGCTTACGCAAAAGAGGTCCAAGAGAAATTGCAGTCGCATAAATTGCGCGTCGACATCGATGAGCGCGACGAGAAGCTTGGCTATAAGATCCGCGAAGCGCAAATGCAAAAAGTTCCTTATATGATCGTCATCGGCGACAAAGAACTGGAAAGCGGTTCAGTCAACGTGCGCAAATATGGCGAACAGCAATCGGAAAGCATGCCGTTTGATGACTTCCTGAAAATGATTCAAAGCGAACTTCGCTAACATGGTTGACAGGCCAGCACACGCGTGATATTATAGTTTAGGTTATAGAATACTTATAAGTGCAAAGCAGGAGCACCCGCTTCTCACCTGATCGACCGATTGTTGGCAGGTATACACGATTGACTACTACACGCGTGCGTGTTGTCATATTATGCGGGTGGACCTCTGTGGTCCATCCGTTTTTGTTTTGGATCGGAACCTGGTAGCCGGCAATCGTCGGTTCGAGCCTTTAAGATATTCGCGACACTATTCGGAGGTGGATTAATATTAGCAAAGACATTAATGTAAACGAAGGTATTCGTGCACGTGAGTTACGGGTTATTGATCAGAACGGTGAACAACTCGGCATTAAAACACGTACCGAAGCACTTGAAATTGCTGCACGTGTCAACTTGGATCTTGTTTTAGTAGCTCCTCAAGCTAAGCCGCCGGTCGCACGCATCATGGACCACGGAAAATTCAAGTTCGAGCAGCAGAAAAAAGATCGTGAAATTCGTAAAAACCAAAAAGTGATCATCGTGAAAGAAGTTCGTTTGAGCCCTTCTATTGACGATCATGATTTTGATACGAAACTTCGCAATGCGATCAAGTTCCTTGAAAAAGGCGACAAAGTAAAAGCTTCAATCCGTTTTAAAGGCCGTGCGATCACGCACAAAGAAATCGGACAGCGCGTCCTTGAACGCTTCGCAGAAGCATGCAAGGAAGTAGCAACGGTTGAGCAGCGCCCTAAAATGGACGGCCGCAGCATGTTCTTGATGCTTGCGCCAGTCAACGAAAAAGAGTAAGAGATTATTGTTTAGGAGGAATTCGAAATGCCGAAAATGAAAAGCCATAGCGGTGCGTCAAAACGTTTCAAGAAAACTGGAACAGGCAAAGTAAGACGCAACAGCTCACACACTAGCCATTTATTTGCAAACAAATCAACTAAGCAAAAACGTAAACTTCGCAAAGGGAAACTTGTTTCTTCAGGCGACTTGAAACGCATCAAATCTTTGATCTACAACATGAAGTAAGAAACGAAAAGCGAAAGCGCCCGTTTAGATTCGACGGGCATAGCCACTATGGCTTATGACCCCGAGAATCTGGGCGCTGGAGTCTGGACAAACCGAACAAAAATCGAATTTTTTATATTCAGCAGGAGGTAATGAATTATGCCACGCGTAAAAGGCGGAACAGTGACGCGCAAGCGTCGTAAAAAGGTCATAAAATTAGCAAAAGGGTATTATGGTGCGAAGCACATCCTTTTCAAAGTAGCAAACCAACAGGTGATGAAGTCAGGTAACTATGCTTACCGTGACCGTCGCAACAAGAAACGTGATTTCCGCAGATTGTGGATCACACGCATCAACGCGGCTGCTCGCATGAACGAGATCTCTTACAGCCGTTTGATGAACGGCCTTAAAGTTGCCGGCATCGACATCAACCGCAAAATGCTTGCTGAAATCGCTGTAACAGATGCAGCTACTTTCACAGTATTGGCTAACCAAGCTAAAAAAGCGTTAAACAAATAAGAAAAGCTACACAATAAGAAAAGACTGGCGAGTTTTCGCCAGTCTTTTTTTTATGAAAGAGGAGGAAACAACATGTTCTTGATCATCGCAGGCTATTTCCTGGCCTTGTCGCTATTGGCATTCTTCATGATGTTGCTCGATAAAAAGCAGGCGCAGCGCAGAGGGCAGCGGATTCCAGAAAAAAACCTATGGTCCGCGGCCATATTCGGCGGAGGCATCGGCGCTTATGCCGGCATGATGGCTTTCCGCCATAAGACGAAACACACGAATTTCCGCGTCGGTTTCCTCATGCTTGCCGTAATCGATGCAGCCATACTCATCTGGAGCTACCAGACATTCATGTAAGGGTGGAGGTTCACCCTTCTTTATTCATCAATTGGCCAATGGGGCTTTTCCAATCGATTTTCGCATTTGGATAATTCATGAGAATCTCTTTTTCCAGAAAAGCGAAATCTTCTTTGGAGAAGCCCTGCAGTTTGGCCGGATTGTCGGTCCAGACAAAAATCGACACCACTTCAAAAGCATCCTCTGTCGTCCCCAAGTATTTTTCCCCTTCAAATAACACGCCGCGCAGCGCAATGAAGAAATTTTTCTGCACGTTAACGACATCATCGTAGAAATAATAATTGCCGGATTCGAGTGCCGAATCGATTTTGCGCTTAGGATCCAGGATATAGCGGATCAAACGGTAAAATAAGTATATGATCAACCCAATAACGATCAAACGAATAAAAAATGCCATGAAATCGCCCTCTCTCCCCGAGTTCTACTGTATAATACGAACGGAAAAGACTAAGGTTTCAAAATTTCAAGGGAATAGGAGTGCTGGTATGAATTTGCAGAAATTATTTAAGATGCAGGAAGAGCTGGACCGCTTTATCCAGTCAAATCAAGGCATCAATGAGGATGTCTTCCGGAAAAAAGGGCTCGCGCTGTTGATCGAACTGGCGGAACTCGCGAATGAAACCCGCTGTTTCAAATTCTGGAGCCAAAAAGGACCATCAGAACGCGGTGTCATCCTGGAAGAGTATGTTGATTCGATTCACTTCCTATTGTCGCTAGGCATCGAAAAGAACTTGAATATGATGGAAGAATGGCCTGAACGTGTAAGCGAAAGCGACTTGACGGAACTATTCATCGGCACCCAGCGCGAAATTCTTGATTTCCTAGAAGATTATTCGATGTCCAATTACCAGGATTTATGGAGCTGGTATGGCGCGATAGCAGAAGCACTCGGCTTTTCCTATGATGACATAATTGAAGCCTACCTGGCGAAGAACCAAACTAATTATGAGCGCCAAAAAGAAGGCTATTAAAGGAATTTTTTGATAATGGAACGGCTTTCATTTATAATAAAAATGAACGAATATTTAGGAGGTCGAAATAATGAGCAAAATGGATGGAACAATTGAAATGTTGAAAGCATTGACAGACGCCAACGGGATACCGGGCAATGAGCGCCAAGTACGCGAAGTCATGAAAAAATACATAGCACCTTTCGCTGATTCTATCGAAATGGATGGATTGGGCGGCTTGATCGCGAAAAAAGAAGGTGCCGCGGACGGACCGAAAATCATGGTAGCGGGCCATTTGGACGAAGTCGGATTTATGATTTCCAAAATCGATGATAAAGGCTTTTTGAAATTCCAAACGGTTGGCGGCTGGTGGTCGCAAGTCATGCTGGCACAGCGTGTCACAATCACAACACGCAGCGGCAAAGAGATCACAGGAGTCATCGGCTCGAAACCGCCGCATATCCTGACTCCGGAAGCGCGCAAAAAACCGGTTGAAATTACGGATATGTTCATCGACATCGGTGCGTCATCACGCGACGAAGCGAAAGAATGGGGCGTAACACCGGGAGACATGGTAACGCCGTATTTCGAATTCTCGGTGATGACCAACGAAAAATTATTATTGGCTAAAGCATGGGACAACCGCATTGGCTGCGCAATCGCGATCGATGTATTAAAAGGATTGAAAGGCGTCGACCACCCGAACGTCGTTTACGGAGTGGGCACAGTGCAGGAAGAAGTCGGCTTGCGCGGAGCGCGTACAGCTGCTTCTAAAATCCAGCCGGACATCGGATTTGCTGTGGACGTCGGCATTGCAGGCGATACGCCTGGAATCACGGAAAAAGAATCCACAAGTAAAATGGGCGCAGGCCCTCAGATTTTGCTGTTTGACGCTTCCATGGTATCGCACCGCGGTTTGCGCGAGCTAGTCGTTGATACTGCTGAAGAAGCAGGCATCCCTTACCAGTTCGAAACGATTGCAGGCGGCGGAACAGATGCTGGCTCGATCCATTTGACGGCTAACGGCGTACCATCGTTGTCGATCGGCGTAGCAACACGCTACATCCACTCGCACGCAGGCATCCTGCACCGCGACGATTACGAAAATGCTGTAAAATTGATCATCGAAGTTATCAAGAAATTGGATAAAGACACAGTCGCGCGCATTACGTTTGAGTGATGGTGTGACAGAGGGGCCCCTTGCCGGTTGGCGAGGGGTTTTTTGTTGTTGCAAGTATCCGCCCTTACATCGCTTTTCGCCCGCGGCAAGCTTCCGTCTGTCTTTTAGTTTTTGGTTTTGAACCAGCAATATAGGTTTAAATAAAGAAGCAGTATTTTGAAAATTGCTCCGGACGCTTTGGGCATGGCTATCGCTATGAGCCGAGAAAACCACTCGTCTCATAGCTTCGCCTAGCCCCTTGACGCGCCGTCGCTAAGATATCTCTCGAGATGGAGCAAAACAGCGGAGACGCCTGCGGGGCAGCGTAGCGACGAGACAGCCGAGACCCCGCAGGGAGCGAAGCGACTGAGGAGGCTTGGCGCTCGC
>DATISS010000114.1:0-12464 GCA_035468565.1 Planococcus sp. (in: firmicutes) | reverse complement strand
AAATGAAGAACAAGCCGCAATCATCAGCGGCGGCAAAGCCGTCACAGTCGCCGCTATTAATAAAACCTATCATGAAAACTGGCAGACGGATATTTTGGGACTGATCGAATCCGGAGGGCTCGAAGGACTGACAAAGTGGTTCAACGAAACCGGCAAAGCTGCCATCGAAAACGGAGAACTTCCTGCAGCCGACGTGGCAAGCTTGGCGTATGGCCCGCTGTACAGGCGTCCCCGCAAAATCTGGGGCATCGGCCTCAACTACGTTGACCATGCGTCAGACTTGGGTGAAAAAGCGCCGAACACTGAACCGGCGAGCTTCATGAAGCCGGACACGTCGATCATCGGTCCGGGCGACACCATCGAAATTCCGTTTCAATCGGAACGGACGACGGCGGAAGCGGAACTCGGCGTCATCATCGGCAAACCATGCCGCGATGTTGAAGAGGAAGACGTAGCACCTTACATAGCGGGCTACACGACGATCATTGATATGACAGCGGAAGATATTCTGCAAAAGAATCCCCGTTATCTGACGCGTGCAAAAAGTTTTGATACGTTTTTCAGCTTTGGTCCGCAATTCGTGACAAAAGATGAAATCAATGACCTGCATGCGCTTGAAGTCGCAACGGTCATCAACGGAACAATCCACCGCCAAAACACGATCGAGCATATGACGTTCAGCCCGGAATTCCTGGTGTCGTTCCATTCCCAAGTGATGACACTGCTTCCGGGTGACATCATCTCCACCGGTACACCGGGAGCGGTCCATATCCAGGACGGCGATAAAGTGGAATGCCGCATCGAGGGTTTCGCGCCGCTCGCCAATCCGTGCGTCGATTTGAAAGCTCTAAAAAACAGCTAAACAGGAAAGAGGAGGAATTTTAGTGGATTTAGGATTAAAAGGTAAGTCGGTCATCGTCATGGCAGGCAGCAAAGGCTTAGGTAAAGCAACCGCGTTGGAGTTTGCAAGGGAAGGTGCAAACGTTGTCATCGGCAGCCGGAACGAAGAAGAATTAGAAAAAACTATTGCCGAAATTAAAGAAACAACAGGCAATCCGAACGTTTCTTATCAAGTATGCGACGTCACCAAAGTGGAAGACATCAAAAACCTCGTGGCGTTTGCAGCTGAAACAAACGGGAGCGTCGATGTGCTGATCAATAATGCAGGCGGCCCGCCAGCCGGCGGATTCGACCAGTTCACCGATGAGCAATGGCAAAAGGCGTACGAGCTGAACCTGCTCAGCTATATCCGCGCGATCCGGGAAGTATTGCCGTTCATGCGCAAACAAGGGAGCGGCCACATCCTTAACTTCGCTTCATCTTCCATCAAACAAAGTCTGGACAACCTGTTGTTGTCCAATACATTCCGCGCAGGCATCGTCGGTTTGGCAAAAAGCTTGTCCCAGGAATTCAGCAAAGATAACATCCTGATCAACACGCTGGGACCCGGAAGAATTGCCACGGACCGCTTAGCAGAGCTGGACCATATGCGGGCGGACAAACTGGGACAGAACTACGAAGAGCTGAAAAGCGCAACCGAAAAAAGCATTCCGATGGGCCGCTATGGACGCCCTGATGAATTCGCTAAACAAGCGGTGTTCCTATGCTCCGGCGCCAACACTTACGTAACGGGACAGACGCTACTGGTTGATGGTGGGCTAGTTAAAGCGCTATAATCTTAACTTTTAATGAATAACTGAAAAGAGGCTGCCACTCCGCGTTCATGCGGATTTTGGCAGCTTCTTTAAGTATTTTTTGAGAAGAAGAGGGATTTCAAAATTTTCAGCTCAAAACAATTCAACGTGGCTTGCGATTGAATCGGAAGGCCAGAGACCAGCATCAAAAACCGCATGCGGAAACTTAATATATAGAGCAGAATTCTTCAACTGGAAGCCGTTGTGGAATTCTGCTTTTTGTTTTACCTATTTGATATTCTTGACTATTCAAAACCGAGCTCCTATAATGAAAGAATGAAAGCGCTTTCCTTAAAAGTGCCAGTAATTCTGTATTTTAGAAGGTGAGTATGCATGAGGGGAAGCTGGAAATGTTTCTCAAATGGCAGCTCGAATATTTTTTTCGAAAAAAACTAAAACGTTTTCGTAAAAGCGAAAGGAGGCGGCTGCAATGATGGATTACTCGACCGGAAAAGGTGATTTAGAAGACTGGATTGTGGCAGACACAGCCTTTTCAGCCGATTCACTGGGAAAAAGCGAAGCCGTTATGATGCTCGGGAACGGCTATATGGGTTTGCGTTCCGCGGCAGAAGAACCGTACATACGAGAAAAGAGAAATTTGTTCATCAATGGCACGTTCAATAAATCACAGGAAAATGAAGTGACCGAGCTGCCGAATGCAGCGGACGTCACCCAGCTCGACATCCGGGTCGACGGCGAATGCTTCAGCCTCGAACTTGGGAAAACAGCCGAATACATCAAGGGGCTCAATTTGAAAACAGCCGAACTGACGCGGTCGTTTGTATGGGAATCGCCGAAAGGGAAAAAACTGCGCTTTCAATTCAGCCGTTTCGTGTCACTCGCTGACTTGCATGTGATCGCAATGAAGGTCGAAGTGGAAAGCCTGAACGATTCAGTGGCCATTGCGTTTAACAGCGGCATCAATGGACGGATGACCAATTCGGGTGCGCAGCATTTTCTTGAAGGCGAACGGAGAATACTGGAAGACCGCTTTATTCAATTGGATCAGAAGACCAGCGAATCCGGTGTGGGGATGGTATTCAATGCGGTACATAAGTTCAGCTTGAATGGCGAGGCAATCAACCCGGCTGCAGACAAGGACATGGGGCGCCGGAAAGTATGGATGGCTTATGAGTTCCAGCTGGAGCCGAATGACAAACTGATAATGGAAAAGCTGGCCACTGTGCATACAAGCCGGGACAGCTTAGACAACCAGGAGCCGGAAAATTTACAGCCCTTGCGCGAAGGGTCACTTCTTGAATTGCAGCAGCATGCAGAACAAGGATACGATGCGTTGTTTCAGCGGCATTGCCAGGCGTGGCAGGACAAGGTGTGGAACAAGTACAATTTGGAAGTGGAAAGCGAGCATGCGTATGACAGGCTGGCACTCCGGTTTTCGCTGTATCACTTGACGGCGATGCAGCCGCCGCCTCGCCAAGAACATTTGGGCGTCGGAGCGAAAGCGATGAGCGGAGAAGGCTATAAAGGCCATACGTTCTGGGATTTGGAGATTTTCATCTTGCCGTTCTTCATTTATTCCAACCCTTCAGCCGCCCGGTCCTTGCTCACCTACCGGTATCATGGCCTCGCAGGCGCCCGCAGGAAAGCGATCGACAATGGTTATGCCGGAGCGATGTACCCTTGGGAAATGGCGTGGCCGGAAGATGGCGAAACGACGCCGGTGTGGGGAGACATTGATATCGTGACTGGTGCGCAGTCGAAAATCTGGTCGGGCTTTATCGAACAGCATATTTCGGCAGACATCGCTTTTGCGGTGTATCAATACGAAAAAGTGACAGGCGACCGTGAATTCATGGAACGCTGCGGCTACGAGATGGTATTTGAAACCGCGAACTTCTGGGCCAGCCGGCTGGAATGGAACGCGGAAGGGAACCGGTATGAAATCCGCAACATCATTGGGCCTGACGAGTACAAGGAACACGTCAGCAATAATGCTTTCACCAATTACATGGCGTATTTCAATTTGAAGCTTGCGGAACGCTACGCCGAACAGCTGTCAGTCCACAATCCGCAGCTCCTCCGAACATTCGGCTTGGGAGATGCTCCGCTGGACTGGAAACACAAAACGGATGGGCTGTATTTGCCGGAGCCGCGCGACACGGACTTGGTCATACCGCAAGACGATACGTATCTGCAGCTCCCGGAAATCGATCTTTCGAAATACAAAAACCAAACGACAGTGAGAACGATTTACCGGGACTTTAATGCACAGCAGATCAATGGTTTCCAAGTGACCAAGCAAGGGGATACAGTGTTGATGTTCTATTTGCTGGAGCAGACATTCCTTCACGCGGACGCCCGCTTGTCGAATGCGGCCAAGCTGGCGAATTACCGCTATTACGAACCGCGGACCTTGCATGATTCATCGCTGAGCCTGGCGGTGCACGCCGTTGTCGCGAACGACCTGGGAGAAGCCGATACGGCGTATTCCTTGTTCCGGCAAGCGTGTGACATCGACCTCGGTGAAAGGATGGACACCTCGGATGAGGGGATCCATGCAGCGGCAATCGGCGGAATTTGGACATCGGCGGTTTTCGGCTTTGGCGGTGTCCGGCTCTCAGAAGAGGGGCTGCAGATCAATCCACGGCTGCCGAAACAATGGCGCCGTATGCAGTTTGCGATTCTTTGGCAAGGGACCCAATTGACACTCGAAATCACACAAGGAACACTCAAAGTCACCGCACACGGTGGAGAGGCGACATTTGAGACAGGCGGGCAGACATACAATGTGCACGACGTGATCGAAGTGCCGCTCGGCAACGGGATAGCGATCGATTCACGATAATCAGGGCAGTGATAAAATGATCCAATCATTTTATTTACTATAAAACAACCAAATCAAAGGGGGCAATTACACATGGTGTTTAACAAGAAGTTCATGACTGGCGTAGCATTTGCTGCGATGATGACAGGCCTGGCTGCATGCAGCGGCGGCGAAGAAGCAACAACTGAAGGAGAAGGCGGCGGCGAGAAAATCACGATTTTCCAGACCAAAGTTGAAATTTCCGATCAGCTCGAAGCAGCGGCAGAAACCTATACGGAAGAAACCGGCGTGGAAGTGGAAGTGATCGGTACGACCGGAGATGACTATCTGCAGCAATTGCAAATCCGCCTGAATAACGGAACAGGACCTTCAATCATGAGTGTGCAGAATTCAACCGTGGCTGAAAGTCTGAAATCGTATGTATATGACTTAAGCGATGAAGAATTTGTCAGCAATATCGCACCGAATATGGCATTGGAGCTTGATGAAAAAGTAGTTGGCATTCCGTATGGTGTAGAAGGATTCGGACTTGTCTACAACAAAGATTTGGTGAACCCGGAAGACATCAAAGACTATGAATCATTCAACAGCACATTAGAGAAGTTCAAGTCCGAAGACATCAATGGCTTAGGCTTATCATCGGAAGCCTATTTCCTGATCGGCCATATCAGCAACTATCCGTTCTCGCTTCAGGAAGATCCGGAAGCATTCATGGATGGCTTGACTAGCGGAGACGTGACAATGGCAGAAACGGAAGAATTCCTGAAGTTCGGCGAATTCATGGAATCGATCCGAGCGAACACAACAAGCCCACTGGGTGTTACTTATGACCAACAGGTCGGCGACTTTGCAGCCGGTAAAACAGCGATGATCCACCAAGGCAACTGGGCATCTAGCTTGCTTGCAGATTTCGAAGTGGATTTTGAAATCGGCATGGCGCCATTCCCGCTTGAAGGAAACGACAAACAGGCAGTAGGCGTCGGCGCTAACTGGGCCGTAAACTCAGAAAAAGAACCAGAAGAAATCGAGGCAGCTGTAGATTTTCTTGACTGGTTGCACACAAGTGAAACTGGCAAGAAAATCATCGTGGAAGAGTTCGGATTCATCCCGGCGATGACGAATATCGAAGCCAATGATTTGGACCCATTATCCCAGGCTGTATTTGAAGCTTCAAACAGCGGCGAAACCATTGCTTGGTCGCATAACTACTTCCCGGCGAACCTGGTGCCGAATGATTTTGCACCAGCAACCGAAGAATTCTTTGCGAATGAAGACATCACAGGCGACGAATTCATCGCCAATTTGGATGCTGCTTGGCAGAACGCAGTAAAATAAACGATTACCACTAAATAAGGAGAGCACGCCTACCCAGGCGTGTTCTGCTTTTTCTCAATTAAAGAACCTATAAGCAAAGAAAAGTGAGGGATGGATGTGGCAAACAAGAAGAATATCAGCTGGTATCTGTTATTTACGTTACCGCTGCTCATTATTTTTACAATCATTGTCGTCATTCCGTTTCTAATCGGAATCTATTATGCGTTTTTTGAGTGGGATGGGATTGGCGCAAACCCGAAAGTGTTCGTCGGCATGGATAATTTCCTGGCCCTGTTCACGGATGAGCGGTTCATGAAATCGACCTGGCTGACGGTGCTGTTTACCGTATTGTCCGTCCTGACGGTGAACATCGTGGGGCTGGCATTTGCGTTGCTGGTCACCTCGAAGCTTAAATTGGCAAACCTGGCCCGGACCATGTTTTTCATGCCATACCTGATCGGCGGACTGATTTTGGGCTATATCTGGCAGTTTGTATTTTTGGACGTCTTCACCTTTATCGGCGAAGTGACCGGGCTCGAGAACATCTTCTTCAATTGGCTGGTCAATGAGAATTTCGCTTTGTTTGCCCTGATATTCGTTTTTACCTGGCAGATGGCGGGCTACGTCATGATCGTCTATATCGCAGGAATCCAAGGGGTGCCTGGAGAATTGATCGAAGCGTCAAAAGTTGACGGTGCCAGCCCTTGGCAGCGCTTGACGCGGATCACCTTCCCCTTGCTGATGCCTGCATTTACAATTTCTTTGTTTCTCACGCTGTCGTATGGCTTCAAGATCTACGACGTCAATTTATCCTTGACGGGCGGCGGGCCGGCGAATGCGACCGAGCTTTTTGCAATGAATATTTACAATGAAATTTTTGGCTACGGAAATTACGGCTATGGACAAGCAAAAGCGATTCTGTTCTTCGTGATTATCTCAGCCGTTACATTGACCCAAGTTTACCTAACGAAGAAGCGGGAGGTTGAAATGTAATGCGCATACTAAGCAAATGGTCGAAAGAGATCTTGCTCCTGCTTGTCGCTTTGATCTTTTTGTCTCCCATTTACATTATTATCGTCAACTCGTTCAAGACGCGGCAGGAATTGTACGAAAGTGCGCTGGCCCTTCCTGAACAATTCAGTTTCCAGTATTATACGGAAGCGATGGAACAGATGGATTTCGTCAACGCTTTTATCAACTCAATGATTGTCACCATTGTTTCAGTGGTGTTTATCGTCATCTTGTCATCGATGACGGCGTGGATGCTCGCCAGATCCGGCAACCGCATCAGCACCATCATTTTCATGACGCTTATTGCTACGATGCTGATTCCGTTTCAGACATTGATGATGCCGCTCATGCAGCTGGTTACAGGGATTACCAGAGATTTCGGCATTCCGCTGTACAACACGCTTGGCGGCCTGATTTTCATGAACATCGGCTTTAACGCGGCGCTTTCTGTTTTTCTTTACCACGGCTTTATCAAATCAATCCCGATTTCGCTGGAGGAAGCGGCAACGATTGACGGGGCTTCAAAATTCGGCGTGTTCTGGCGCATCATTTTCCCGATTTTGACACCGATTACCGCCACCGTCATGATTTTGAATGTCATCCTGATCTGGAATGACTTTTTACTTCCTTCATTGACACTTGTCGACAAAGAGCTGCGGACGATTCCATTGTCTGTCTTCTACTTTTTTGGAGAGTTCACGATTGAATGGAACTTGGCCATGGCCGGTTTGACCTTGACCATTATTCCGGTTGTCATTTTCTATATGCTTGCACAGAAATACATCATCAAAGGAATTGGGGAAGGCGCTGTTAAATAAGCCCTTTTTCATGAGGAGGCGGAAACATGCAGGAGATGAACGGGCTTTTGGGCGTGCTTTATACAGCGAGCGAATGGTTTTTGAAGATGGCGGTCGTCAATTTCTTGTGGTTTTTAATGGGCATCCCATTATTCACTGCATTTCTGGTCATCGACATCAGCAACGCAGCTGGAATCGTATTGTTTGGCGCTGCAGTCCTGTTGTTTGCGCCTCTTTTGTTTTTTCCGGCGACGGCTGCGGTATTTGCGTCCGCGCGGGACTGGCTGCTGGATGACGACACATCTTCTGTGAAGATGTTCGCGTCCCATTTAAAGGCGAATTACAAAGAAAGCGTGAAGATGGGTGTGCCGTTTGCGGCTGTTTGGCTGATTTGGTACTTCGGATTCTTTTTTCTCCGCTCAGGAAGTGGTATTCTCGATGGGCTGTTTCTGATTACGGGGCTGGCATTGTTCGTTTACACCATCAACTTCTTGTCGATCAGCGTCCATTACCGCATGAGCGGCAAGGAACGGGTGATGAATGCGTTTTTTGTGTCAACCGGCAGCCCGTTGCTGGGTTTGTTCATCGTGCTCAGCAACGGCGTGCTCATATGGATCAGCGTGTCGAAGCTGTTATTGCTGTTGCCATTATTGACCGCCTCATTGAGCGCGTTTCTGTCGTTTTCGGCATTCTACAGCTTTACGCTGCGCGTCAAAAACAAACAGGCAGCCAAAACCGCCGGCTGAACCGGCGTTTGGCCTCCATAAATTTCATGTAGGAAGTGAAACCGCCAATGGCCACAATAAAAGATGTTGCAAAAAAAGCGGGCGTATCCGTCAGCGTCGTTTCCAAAGCGTTCAATAATTATGCGGATGTCAAAGAAGCGACGCGGCAGCGCGTTTTTGCGGTTGCGCAGGAATTGCATTATTCACCGAATATCAATGCCAAAAATCTATCGTCCAAAAAACAGACGACGATCGGGCTGATTTCTTCCGGCGTGCTGGGAGACAACGAAAATGACAGCAATGCATTCCATATTTTCAAAGGCGTCTACCAGGAAATTTCAAACAGCCGCTTTGAATTGTCGATTTACCTGACCGATTCCCAGCACCAAAAACACCAAAGCTACATCAGCTATTGCCGTGAACGAAACATCGGCGGCGCGATTTTGCAGGGCATCCGGACAGACGATCCGTATTACAAAGAACTGATCGATTCCAGCCTGCCTTGCGTCGTGCTCGATATCATGACCGAATCGGTAAACGGCTTGATCGGCAGTGTGTCGATCGACAACGCCAAGGCGACGAAAGAAATAGCCGGCTATTTGCTGGAGCGCAATCACCGCAAACTGGCCGTCATGGCGGGGACGCGGCAAACCTACGTCAACTCCGAACGCATGCAAGGCTTGGCGGAAGCGCTCGAGTTATACGGCATGAACCCTAGCGATGTCGACGTATTGGAAGCGTCTTTTTCGGAAGAAAGGGCGTATGAGCTGGCGAAAGCGTATTTGCAAAAAAAGCAGCCTACCGCTTTTCTGTGTTTCAGCGATTTGATGGCGTTCGGGGTCATGAAGGCCGTAAAAGAAGCCGGCCTCAGGGTGCCTGAAGACATCTCGGTCACGGGGTTTGACGACCTCGTGCTCAGCCGCTATACACAACCGCCGCTTACGACAATCCGGCAGAATTTCGTGGAAATCGGCAAAATATCCGCCCGTTTGCTGCAGGACATCATCGACGGCAAATTGGAGCGGCAGCATATTTGGGTTCCGCATGAGCTGGTGGAACGGCAAAGCGTGCAGCTTTTGCCGACGGACCCGTTAACGGAATAAGAAAAGAGGGACATCACATGACACACGAACCAAAGCTTTTTATATACGACCTGGACGGCATCCTGACCGATACCGCCGAATTCCATTTCTTGGCGTGGCAAAAACTGGCCGAAAGCCTGGGCATTTCATTTGACCGCGCGTTCAACGAAAAGCTGAAAGGCATCAACCGCATGGATTCTTTGGACCGCATTCTGGCGCTGGATCCTGCTATCGGCGAGCTGTCAGACGCGGAAAAGCTGAAGCTGGCGACGCAAAAAAATGATTATTATTTGACGCTGATCGAAAAGATCACACCTGCCCATATTCTCCCGGGCATGGTGACTTTCTTGGATGCCAATAAAAAAACCGATGCCAAGATTGCACTGGGCTCGGCAAGCAAAAATGCGCCGGCCATTTTGGCGAAACTGGGCCTTACCGGTTATTTCGATTACATAGTGGACGCGGGAAAAGTGGCGAAAGGCAAACCGGACCCGGAGACATTTACTGCCGCGGCGGATGCGTTAGGGGTCGACTACCGCGACTGCATCGGCATCGAAGACGCAAGTGCCGGCGTGGAAGCGATCAACCAGGCCGGCATGTTTTCAGTGGCCGTCGGGGATGAAGATCATCTGTCACACGCGGACTACTTGGTGGCGGACACTTCTGACCTAGTCTTTGAAGAAGTGATCCGGCAGTTCCAAAAGAAAAACGCCGGCTATATAAGTTGAACTAATAATTTATAACCTTCGATATTCCGCAAAACAGCTGCGCTTGCCGCGGGCGAGCGCCAAGCCTCCTCAGTCGCTTCGCTCCCTGCGGGGTCTCGGCTGTCTCGTCGCTACGCTGCCCCGCAGGCGTCTCCGCTGTTTTGCTCCATATCGAGAGATATCTTAGCGACGGCGCGTCAAGGGGCTAGGCAAGGAGATGGCCAAATGGAATTTGGACCATTTCCTTTGCTTCGAAGCTAGCGCAGCGATGCAGAAGCAAAAAGTTCTTAGCCATGAGACGAGTGTTCTTCTCGGAACATGGCGAGAGCTATGCCCAAAGCGGCCGAAGAGGTGTATAAACCTTAGATTCTTTTGTTCAACTTATACAGTGAAGGAGTGGAAGCATGACCTGGACATTAACGAAGTTTGAACTCGATAATCCGAATCTTTTGGTGAACGAAAGCCTGCTGTCTTTAGGAAATGGCTATTTGGGCATCAGAGGGAATTTTGAAGAAGGCTACAAAGAGCGCTTTAAATCGATCCGCGGAGCTTATATCAATGCGTTCCATGATGAAACAGAAATCACCTACGGAGAGAAATTGCACGGCTTCCCGGCAACGCAGCAAAAAGTGCTGAACGTCATCGACGCGCAAACCGTCGAAATCTATTTGGACGGCGAACGGTTTTCGGTATTCGAAGGAGAAGTGGCTTTTTGCGAACGCAAGCTGCACATGGATGCGGGCTTTGCTGAACGCATTGTCCACTGGGTATCGCCGCAAGGCAAAAGAGTGAACATCCATTTCAGGCGCCTTGTGTCGTTCGTCACAAAAGAATTGTTTGCGATTGACATCAAAGTCGAGCCGATCACGCCCATCGCAGAAGTGAAAATCGTTTCTACGCTCAACGGCGACGTCTCCAATTATGTCGACAAAGAAGATCCGCGCCTCGCCTCCGGCCACACCAAGCGCCTCCACGTCACAGACGTGCGCCAAGAAGGTCGGGTCAGCATCGTCAAAGACACGACCTACAAGACCAAACTCGAAGTGGCTTGTGTCGCTGCCTCGAACATCCAGTCAGAGGGCTGTGAATACAGCAGCCGCGTGACGGAGACTGGCGTCGAAGAAAGCTTCGTCTGTGCTGGCACAGAGCCGGTCCGGTTCACCAAATACGCCGTTTATACGGATACGCTGCGCCACGGAGACGACGTCACCGGCAAAGCGCTGGAGACTTTGGAACACGTGCAGGGCAAGCCGTTTGAAGAATTGCTGGCCGAGCAGAAATCATATCTCGACGATTATTGGGCCATCTCGGACATCGCGATCGACGGCGATGAAAACGTCCAGGAAGGCATCCGCTTCAACCTGTACCAGCTCCTGCAATCGGTGGGCAAAGACCCGGCCAGCAACATCGCCGCGAAAGGCCTGTCCGGCGAAGGCTACGAAGGGCATTATTTCTGGGATACGGAGATCTACATTTTCCCGGTGTTCCTGATGACCAATCCGGCCATCGCCAAAAATTTGCTGCTGCACCGCTATTCGATCTTGGACAGCGCGCGGCAGCGGGCAAAAGAAATGGGCCATGAAAAGGGCGCCCTGTTCCCGTGGCGCACCATCACCGGTCCGGAAAGCTCGGCATTTTTCCCTGCCGGCACGGCACAGTACCACATCAGCGCGGACATCGCGTATAGCTATATCCAATATTATTTGGCGACAAAAGACGAAGAGTTCCTGAAAGATTATATGGCGGAAGTGCTGTTCGAAACGGCCCGGCTATGGGCGGACACGGGGCATATGCAAAACGGCGAGTTCCGCATCGACAGCGTCACCGGCCCCGATGAATACACGTGCATCGTCAACAATAATTATTACACGAACGTCATGGCGAAACACAATCTGCTGTGGGCAGCCAAAGTCTTTAATCTCCTGAAAGAACAGGACAGCGAGCGGCTGCAGCAGCTCACCGGAACGCTGCAGCTGTCGGAAACGGAAGTGGCCGGCTGGCAGAACGCAGGCGAAAATATGTACCTGCCGTACGACGACGCGCTGCAAATCAACGCACCGGATGACAGCTTCCTGAAAAAGGACCGCTGGGATCTGAAAAACACACCGGCCGAGAAATTCCCGCTGCTGTTGAACTACCATCCATTGACCTTGTACCGCTACCAGGTACTGAAACAGGCCGACACCGTGCTGGCGCATTTCCTGCTGGAAGACGAACAGGATGTCGACACGATGAAAAATTCCTATGATTATTACGAAGCAATCACCACACACGATTCGTCGCTGTCTTCATGCGTCCACAGCATCATGGCGTCCAAACTGGGCTACCACGAAAAAGCCTATGACTATT
>DATISS010000113.1:0-16255 GCA_035468565.1 Planococcus sp. (in: firmicutes) | reverse complement strand
GAATCGGATGAGAAGAATGGGTTGCTTGATGGAATTTTAACGGCTTCCGAAACCGAGCGGCCGATGATGAAGCTCACTTGATCCATCAGATCCTGCAGATCATTTTCCGCAAAGCGCAATGCCGCGACTTGTTCATTCAAATCGATGCGCCGTTTGTCGACGCGAATCTGTTTCATCACCCTGCTGTATTCAGGGTGATATTTGCCGAAGCGCTGAACTTCTTCATATTGGTCTTTCAACCTTGCAAAAGCTTGAATTTCATCTGCAAGATTTTTATCATTATATACATCACGGTAAGCTTGGCGATAAGTTTCCGCCTGCTCCGATTGTAAAATCAGTTCGCTCAACTCTTCCGCAGAGTCAGTAATTTGAACCCATTCATAAGTCATGAACATTAGAATTCCTCCTCTACAGTTCAATAATAGCAGAAACCCCCTCATATTCATACATAGCGAAAGGAATGACCCATGGAAAATCTCACACAGCAATTTCAGCGTATTTTAGACAATGGCTCAGGGGAAGATTTGGATATTCTATCTGATTTTCTTCAGAATTTCGAAAAAAAACAGCGCGGTGAGTTCAACACTTATTTGAGCGCCAGTTTGGATATGGAACGCGAAACGTCTCATGAAAGCAGTGTCGTTTCCATTCCGAACACCGCTTTTATCCATAATAATATCGCCATTCCACACGGCGGCATTTTGGCGGTCCTTCTCGACACCGCCATGGGTACGCTCGCAAACAGCAAATGCAGGGAAGGTATGTCCGCAGTGACAACAAATTTAACGATTCATTACTTGGCCGTCGCAACGGAAAGCAAGATAAGAGCCGAAGCGCACATGATCCGCCAAGGCCGCCATACGATGGTCGTAGAAGGCAATATATACGAATCCGGCGGCAAGCACATTGCGACCGCGACCGGCTCCTTTTTTCTTGTTTCCACAGGCGGCTGACTTGCTGTTATTCTGCTATGGTCTTTTCCTCTTTCGGCTTCAGCATGATCTGGGTGTAATACTTTCCGAACACGCCAACTCCGATTTCACCAAAGCGGTCCGATAACAGCACATTGCGGTGGTCCGCTGAATTGATCCAGCCATGCACTGCTTCAGCCGCGTCAAAATATTGGAACGCCGTATTTTCAGCAGCTTCCTCAAAACCGATGCCCGCATTATTCAGCCGGACATTTAAGCTTTCGAGCTCGACTTCCTGGCCGGAAGAAAAGCTCTTCTTGGCGGTATTCTCGCTATGCGTTTGAGCAAGCGAACTGGCAGCGGCATTTTCAGTCAACGGCGACAATTGGTGATTGATCCTGTAGACATTGGTCATGTCTACAATCTGTGTAGCGTTCGCAGCATCGATGGAAGACTGCTGCGTCGAGGAAGGCTTGATGACCGGCAGCAAGTCACCCGTGAACATCATGTCGTAAGGCTGGTGCCTGACCAGCGTTTCCGCATCCATGAACCTCACCGCTTCGAGGACGCGGTCCTCTTCATCGATATAAAGCTGGGCATAGATCTCTTCGAATCGGATCAGCAAGCGCTTGTCCAAATCTTCAGGGCTTAGATTGAATGTAAAGATACTGTCGCCGTATTTTGCCGTGATTTCGTTTTCCACTATTGTAAAGCGGTACAAGTCATCCAGCGTCTGGCCGATTGTATAAGGCGCCACATGCGCTGCTGCTCCCGCTGCATAAACCTGGACGATTTTTTCTTCTTTGACGCCGACCATCAAATAGCTGGAATATGACTGGTTATAGACCCACCACTCGTATCCGAATGCCGATGGCTCTATACGCGAAGGGTTTCCATAATCGTCGAGCCACTGCTCGGCAGATTTGCCGATGTATGTTGACAGCCCTTCCCTCGGCCGTTCCACTTCCAAGGGATTTTCTACCAAGTCATCCGCAGGAAGCGGGTCTTGTGTGACCGGAGCTTTCAGCAAATCATTTTCTTCAATGGACGAATCGAAATAAAAGAAGACGATCAGAATAACCGACAGAAAAATCATGATGCGCAATAAGTCCTTCAATCGATCATCTCCTAATTTTCTATTTATATTAAGTTGAACTGGTCATTTTTAATAGTCGATATGGAGCAAAACAGCTGCGCTTGCCGCGGGCGAGCGCCAAGCCTCCTCAGTCGCTCCGCTCCTTGCGGGGTCTCAGCTGTCTCGTCGCTACGCTGCCCCGCAGGCAAGACTTGACTGAAGCCTGCGAGGGCAAGTCTTTGCGACGAAGTGCGCAGCACTGCAGGAGCAGTACGGTTTTCTCCGCTGTTTTGCTCCATATCGAGAGATATCTTAGCGTAGGCGCGTCAAGGGGCTAGGCGAAGCAATGAGAGGAGTGGGTTTCTCGGCTCATTGTGAGAGCCATGCCCAAAGCGACCGAAGCGTTGTTCAATGAGTTGCTTCTTTAGTTAAACTTATATAGATAATTATAACAGCCGACTGTATTCTGACACAATCTAGCCATTGCAACAAGCATTATTTTCATCTATTATTAAAGAAGCGTATAGTCAGTTATGATATTGAGGAGGAGATCCTATGTATTTTGAAAATACAGGACTTGAGGACATTCGAGTAGACTTTGCTCTACTAGACGACATTATGAGAAAACATGGTATGACTAAAGAAGGCCAATGGGATTACGAGCGTGCAACATTCGACCGTAAGTTCATGATTCGTGAAGGCACTTTTTACCTTCGGGTATTCGCTTATGCCGTTGAAGGCGACATCGATTCAAATGATGCAATCATGCACGTCATGAAGCCGGTAATCGGTAAGCACTATTATCCGCATGGTGTTGAATACGGAGAAGATGAGCACTTCCCTGAGAATTTGATCAAATCTAGCACAGAAGTGTTAAAAGCGATCAGAACCGACCTTGAAAGTTTCATCATAGTGTAATGCAAAACCGCAGTTCTCTTTGAACTGCGGTTTTTATATGCCGCCTAACGGGTCATGGCCATGTTGGGAGCTCGCTCCCAATATGGCCTCGGTTAGAAATAAAGCATATTATTTTTTTAGAAATGACCTATTGGGCAATCGCCATTATTGCTATAATAATATAAGAACATTTAAGGGGGATTGCCGTGTCTAAGTGGCTCAATAAGCGCATATTAACAACTGTGATTGTAATTGCGGTACTCGTCGTAATTTCTGTATACATATTGCCCATTTCAATTCCACTCATCATCGCATTGCTGACAGCTATTTTTCTCGAACCGCTCGTCACCTTCGTGCAGAACCGATTGAAATGGCATCGAAAAACATCCGTAATCACTGTCTTCATTTTTTTTGTACTGGCAGTTTCCGGCATTCTTTACTGGACCGTCACACAATTGGTTGGAAGAATCATTCAATTTTCTAAAATGGTACCCGAATACGCCAATTCCATGACTGATATGTGGAACGAAGTCCAAAGCTTTTTCCTGCGTTCTACAGAAGACATGCCGGTAGAAGTGGTTTCTTCCGTTGAAACGGAATTAGCGAGCTTTTTGGAAGGAATCCGGGATTGGATTTTGACGATCGTCAATTACGACACAGTCACTAATCTTTTGACAGGGATTCCTTCGTTCCTCGTAAGCTTCATCGTGTTCTTAATTGCATTATTCCTGTTCATGCTGGAATTGCTGAACTTGAAAGAATTATTGTTTAAGAGATTGAAGGAAAGCACTGCTGAAAAAGTGCGTTTCATGGCTGCTCGCTTAAACCATGTAATCTTCGGATTTTTGAAAGCCCAATTTTTGGTGAGCGTCATCATCTTCGTCGTCACATTCATCGGGCTGCTGATCATAATCCCTGAATATGCGCTGCCTATGTCGTTGTTCATATGGCTGATTGATTTCATTCCGATTCTTGGTTCGATTATCGTCCTAGCCCCATGGTTCATCTATCAATTTATCATCGGCAATGTTGTCCTAGGAACACAGTTAGCCATCCTGGCATTGATTCTGCTGGTAATCCGCAGAACAGTCGAACCGAAAGTGATGGGCACGCAAATCGGCCTGTCCCCACTCGCGACCTTGATCGCCATGTATATCGGCCTGCAGCTATTCGGAGTACTCGGTTTTTTCATCGGCCCGCTGATCGTCATCCTGTTCACATCTGCCCGTGAATCCGGAATGATCAAAGTCGATTTCAAGATTTAACCGTTTTTCAAAAATAAAGAGCGCTGTCCAAAAGCCTTAAGAATGGCTTTCTAGGACAGCGCTTTTTTGCAGGGTTGCAACAGAGTGTTTCAATCTTTCATAATAAATTAAAACAGTTACAGAGAAATCTTTGATTTCTCTGTAACTGTTTCTTTTTTACCCGCCAAGTATGGCTTTGAATACTGATGTCGTGTGGCCGCCTTCGTAGATAACATAAAGCAGCATATAAACAGCCACTCCAGTTATCGCCGTTGAAAACCAGACGACGCTTGTAATCGGGCCGATTTTGCGGTGCTTGTCCAAACGGTTCTTCAAACCGAGCCAAATTGTGAAAAGGCCCATTACACCGCCGGTCGTAGCTAAAGTGATGTGGAAAATCAAAAATACGGTGTAGAAAATCTTAAGTTCATCAGGCCCGCCGAAAGCGGTGTTTCCGACGAATACGGTGCGTGACACGTAGATGATGAAGAAAGTCAGCGCAGACGCTCCTGCAGCCAGCATGAATTTCTTATGCGCTTCAATTCTACGTTTGCTGATGAGGTACCAGCCGATTGCCACGAGCACTGCACTTAAAACGATAAAAAACGTACTAATAGTTGGTAATAACGGCAAATTCATTCAATTGATCCCCTTTTGCTTCATTAAGCATTATGTCTGTGCAGCGCCATGTCTTTCCGGTCCTGCAATACTTGTGCGGTAATTTCATCCGCGTTATCGTTTTCATTTCTAAGCCATTCATAGAACACCATCCATAAGAACACTGTGAAAACGAGCTCCTGCAAAACCTTCATGATGATGCCGCCCGTGCGCTGGTCTTCTAGAGCGGACATTGGCGAAAACAATTCCGGCCCTGAAAGGTTCAATTGCGACAATGTTCCAGCAGGCACACATAATGCCATCGCCTGCAGCCAAGCTTCACCATCTGTGTAGGTGACGTAAAATGGGTTGCCGCTGAAAATGATCAACGCGCAAGCCGGTGTCATCAGGACGCTGAGCCCAAACAGGTACGCCAGTTTTTTCAAACCGTGGAAACGGTACGTGCCTTCTAGATTATTGACCACCGGCCACCAATAGAATATAGCTGAAACAAATAAAATAAGATTCGCAAGGGCATGCAGCATCGAATCCGATTTCACAAAATCGAAAACCAGTGGGATGTGATAGAACGAAAACACCATTCCGAACAAAATCAACGCCAGCATCGGTTTCGTAAAGAAGTCGAAAATCGGTTTAACAACCGGCAGATTGACGAACGGGCGCCATATCCACGTCGGTATGCCCATGATCAACAATGGCGGTATGAGCAGCAGCAACAGCGCCATCTGCACCATGTGCATGGAGAATATGATATGCCCAAGCAGATCGATCGGCGAGCCTTTGATAGCGTACATCAGTAACATGCCTGAAACAAAAAGAATCGCTTCTTTCGGCTTCAAAGCTTCGTTGTCTTTAAACTTGCCTCTCCATTTTATCGTAACTAAAAAATAGAATATCGTAATCAATACGAGAATTCCCAAGTAAACCGGACTCCATAAAGCCTGAAATCCAAAAATACTGATCGGCATCCCTGTAGACCTCCCTTTTACCTCAAGTACCACCATTATATAGCTCCAGGCTTGCTATATCAATGAACGAACTATGACAATTGAAAAAATAATGGCAGCCGCTAGCTTCCTGACAGCAAGAAAAAACCCCTCATCCATGAAGATGAAGGGTTTAGGTCTTACCACCAGATGATCGTTACAAAAGTAATGACCGTGATGAATGCTACGAACATGCCGCTGAACATAAAGAATGCAACCATGCCGTGCCCTTTATTGCTCAAGTGCATGAAATTATAAAGCTGCAACACTACTTGGATTGCGGCCAATAAAAGAATGATTGGCACAATCAAGTAAGGCGAGAAGCCCGCAGAAACTGTCGTAAAAGCGATCAAAGTCAAGAAAATCATGATCGCGAATGACGTCAATTGGTTACGCATTTCTTTTGAACGTTGGCGTCTGATGTATTCGTACTCAGCACGTGATCTTGTAGGTGTATGAACGTCGTGTGCCATATTAACCGATCACTCCCATCAAATAGACTACAGTAAAGATAAATACCCATACTACGTCAATAAAATGCCAGTATAATGCGGCCAAATAGAATTTTGGTGCATTGTACGTATTCAAGCCGCGCTTAGCGTTGCGGAGCATCAAAGCGATGAACCAACTCAAACCGAACAAAACGTGCGCTCCGTGCGTTCCGACCAGCGTATAGAACGCTGAACTGAAGGCACTATTCGTATAGCCGAAGCCTAGATGGACATAATGGTAGAACTCATAAATTTCAAGTCCAAGGAACACCAGGCCCAACAGGACCGTAATGCCCAACCAAGCCTGCATGGCTTTGAAATTATGATTTTTCATGTGGTACATTGCATAAACACTTGTCAAAGATGAAGTCAACAGAATCATCGTCATTGCGAAAACCAATGGAAGTTCGAACAAGTCGGAAGCCGTGAATTCCATGCCGCTTGGCCCTTTGTCTTTAAGCGCCAGGTAAGTGGCGAATAAAGAGGCGAATGTTACTGTCTCTGCAGCAAGCAGAAGCCAGAAGCCCACGAATTTGTTTTTACCTTCGAGTGTTGCCGTTTCCGGATGGTCCGGCCACGTTTGAGGGGTATATTTTTTATTTAGATCCATCTTTATTGCCCCCTTTAGCATCTCTCAGCAATTCTTCTTTCGTGATGTAGAAACCAAGATCATCTTTAAGTGAACGCGCTAGCATTGAACCGAAAGTGATCACCAGTCCGATTACAAGAACCGGAAGAGCCCAAGCTTTGTCGCCGTCCATATGATACAGAGCTCCGAAACTAGCTACGAACATACCGAAAGAAATGACAAGCGGAATAATTGAACCATTCGGCATGTGGATGTCGCCTAATGGTTCGGCGTAGACCATGCCTTCTTTATTGCCTTCCATTTTCTCGATCCAATAAGGGTCAAGTCCACGCACTAAAGGAGTTTGTGGGAAATTATAGAATGGCGGCGGAGATGGGATAGCCCATTCCAACGTACGGCCATCGCCCCATGGGTCGTTGCCGACACGTTCGTTTTTAACAGTTGTCAAGATAACGTTGACTACAAGAACAATTACGCCGATTGCCATGAACAATGCACCGACAGAACTGATCATGTTGTAAGCATCCCAGCCTTGGTCAGCTCCGAACGTGTAAACACGGCGTGGCATACCCATCAGCCCTAGGAAATGCTGGATGAAGAATGTTAAATGGAATCCGATCAAGAAGAACCAGAATGTTATTTTTCCTAATTTTTCGTCCAGCATCGTTCCGAACATTTTTGGCCAGTACAAATGTGTACCTGCTAGAATCGCAAGAACAACACCACCGACGATAACGTAATGGAAGTGGGCTACGATAAAGTAAGAATCGTGCAATTGATAATCAAGCGGCGCAATAGCTTGCATGACACCAGTAACTCCACCTGCAGTGAACGAAGGGATGAACGCGACTGCATATAGCATCGGCGTCGTAAAGCTGATGCTTCCTCCCCAGATCGTAAGAAGCCAGTTGAAGATTTTAACCCCTGTCGGCACAGCAATGATCATTGTCGCTAAAGCGAAAACAGCGTTAGCTGTCGGCCCAAGACCAACTGTGAACATGTGGTGAGCCCATACCATAAAGCCATAGAAACCGATAAGGATCGTCGCGAACACCATTGCCGTGTAACCGAAAAGGCGTTTACGAGAGAAGATCGCAAAAATTTCAGAGAAGATACCGAACGCCGGCAAGATCAAGATGTAAACTTCAGGGTGACCGAAAATCCAGAATAAGTGTTCCCAGATAATCGTGTTTCCTCCCATTGTTACATCGAAGAAGTTTGCGCCGAATAGGCGATCGAATACCATGAAAAATAGGCCGACTGTTAACGGCGGGAATGCCAGCAAAATCAAAGCGGAAGCGACAAATGTCGTCCAAGTGAATAGCGGCATTCTCATGTAAGTCATACCCGGAGCGCGCATATTGATGATTGTCACGAGGAAGTTAATCCCTGCAATCAGCGTACCGAATCCGGAAATCGTCAAACCAAGTGTGTAAAAATCTATCCCGTGCCCTTCTGAAGCCATAGCCAGAGAAGCGTAGTTTGTCCAACCAGCATCCGGCGCTCCACCTAGGAACCATGAAAGGTTCAGGAAAATACCGCCGAAGAAGAATAGCCAAAACCCGAGTGAATTCAAAAACGGGAATGCTACATCACGGGCGCCGATCTGCAAAGGCATAATGGCGTTCATGAATGCGAGCAATAATGGCATGGAAGCCAAGAAAATCATGGTCGTACCATGCATCGTAATTATTTCGTTATAAAGTCCGGCACTTAAGAAATCGTTTCCGGCTTTCATCAACTGGATACGGATTAACATCGCTTCGATACCACCGACTACGAAGAATAATCCCCCGGAGATAAAATACAGAATCGCGATTTTCTTATGGTCTACTGTTGTTAAGTAGTCCCAAACGGTAGCACCGAAGCCCTTTTTCTGAGCAATAGAACTCACAATGTGTACCTCCCTTTTTTAAGCTCCGACACTTTTACTCTTCAACTGACAAGCTCATCAAGTAAGCAGCAAGTGCATCAAGCTCTTGCTCTGTGAATTTGTTGCCGTTGTTCAAAGCTTCCGGACTAGGCATCAAGTTGCCTGGCTTATATTTTTGTGGATCAGAAATCCAGTTTTTAACTTCTTCTTCATTATGTTCTAAAAATCCGGCTACGCGGTTGCGGTCGCCAAATGTTGCTACGTTCGGACCAGCTTTTCCGCCAGTTCCAACTCCCGATGTCGCATGGCAGCCGATACAAGTTTTCTCAGTGAAAAGCTGTTCGCCTTGTTGAGCAAGTTCGCCTTCTGCAGGTGTCGCTTCCTCTTGCATAGCAGCTACCCATTGATCGAAATCTTCCGGGCTCAGAGATTTAACTTTAAAGTCCATCAAAGCGTGCGAAGGGCCGCAAAGCTCGGCGCACTTGCCGTAAAAGACTCCATCTTCAAGTTCTGAAGACTCCTTGTCGAACGTTAAGTAAAAGGTATTGACGTTTTCAGGGTTAGCGTCCAATTTCCCGCCGATGGAAGGAATCCAGAAAGAGTGTTTAACATCTGCTGCTAGCAGATTGAAGTAAACTCTTTCACCTGTAGGAACGACTAATTCCTGTGAAGTGACGATGCCTTGTTCTGGGTATTCGAATTCCCACCAGTACAATTTAGCGTTTACATTAACAGTCAAGTTGGACATACTTCCATCTTCTGCCGCTACGTCCATAGTTGACGTATCCGCAAGATCGAATGTGGAATAGACCGTTGGAACAGCCAATATTAACAGCAGCACAATAGGAATAGCTGTCCATAAGAATTCGAGTTTCGCGCTTCCTTCAACTTGCTCAGGAATCACGTCTTCGCCAATTTTAGAACGGCGGAATTTTACGATTGCCAAAACATAGATGACAGTAACGACAAGAATGACAAACGCCATAACGGCTGATGAAAGGATCAACAAATTGAATTGATCGGTCGCTACTTCGCCAGCAGGCAATAATGTAGAGATTTCTTCACGCCCGCAGCCTGACAGAAAGACAAGTAAAGCTGTTAACAAAGCGAAAAGACGCCAATTTTTGAGCCCTTTTTTCATAGCTTTTCATACCCCTCTCTCAATTAAATGAATTTGTTTAAAATGCTGGAACTAGACGAAAACAGCGAAGATGATCATCGATACAAATAGGATAGTCATATAGTTCAACGAATAGATGAACATCGTTTTTGCCCATTTCAGATCATCTTTTACTTTGAAGCCTTTGATGGCAAGTGCCAGCCATCCAAGATTCAATAATGTCGCCAAGATGATAAAGCTTATTCCGAGATCCATTAACAGGAATGGAAGAGGGAACAGCAGCAAAACCCATGCAAGCATCGATTTTTTAGTGCGGTGGAAGCCTTTGATCACTGGCAGCATCGGAATGCCCGCTGCGCGGTATTCTTCCGTGCGTTTCATAGCCAACGCATAGAAATGCGGCGGCTGCCAAACGAACATGATTAAGAACAATGCCCAGGCGCCCATTCCGAGAGCCGGTTCAACTGCAGCCCAGCCGATAAGCGGCGGGATGGCTCCCGAAACGCTCCCCACTATTGTGTTGCTGACATGCTTTCTCTTTGACCACATCGAATAAATGACGACGTACGCCAAAATTCCTGCAATCCCTAAAATACCAGCTGATACAGAAGCAGAGAACAAAAACACTTCGCCTAAAACGATGAAAGATAAAGCGAGCGCCAATACAGCAGACGGCTTAAATCTTCCTGTTACAGTAGGACGGGACCTTTTGCTCGCCATTAACGGATCGATATCTGTGTCAATGTAATTATTCATTGCAGCAGAACCAGCAATTATCAATGCTGAACCGACTAATGTATAAACCAGGATGTCCAACTCCTGCAGAAAATGCCTGTCAGAAAACTGAAAAGCCAACCACAAACCGGTAAATACGGTTATTAAATTCGAATTTACGATTCCGATTTTTATCAAAGCGAGAAAATCTTTCATAAATGTGGTCGTTTCAGTTGTCTGCTGGGCTTCTGCAGACAAAGACCGGCCGTTTGACATATATAACTCCCTCCTTTCAAAGTTGTAAGCATATTCCGCTAACCATAACTATATCTAAATTCCAGTCCATTTTCTACATATAACTGAAATTTCCTGATAAAAGCGATGATTTTCATGTAATTTGTCTCAGGAATACGCTCCTCTAATCATACATGAGTATTCTCGTTATTTTAAGATAGAAAAAGATTTGTTTTTGAACAGTTTGTGAAGGAATCGCTTTATATGTCCAAATCTTGAAAGTTTACGCTATCGCTGATTTTCCGTTGTGTTTTTCACTAACTTTCGCTATTATCGAGTATGCAGGCAACGGATATATTATAAAAGTTTTCTATAGAAAAAGTAGGTGGCATCCTTGCAACAAAGTAAATATATAAAATGGTTTGCGGTAGCCGCTACGATCGGCATGCTCCTCATTTTGCTGGGCGGCGCGCTCGTCACTAAGACCGACAGCGGAATGGGCTGCGGGCGTTCATGGCCAAGCTGCAACGGTGAACTGATTCCGAAAGAAATCACCGCGGAAGTTCTCATCGAATTTTCCCATCGCCTCGTTACAGGTGCGGTCGGAATTTTGATCCTGATCCTCGGAGTCTGGTCATGGATCAAGTACGGCCATATCCGTGAAACGAAATTTCTGGCTGCTACGGCAGTGTTCTTCCTTATTTTACAAGCATTGATCGGAGCCGCCCAAGTTCTTTGGGGCCAAGGCGATTTCATCTTGGCACTGCATTTCGGCATCTCGCTCATTTCATTCGCGTCTGTCTTATTGCTGACGCTGCTCATTTTCGAAGTGGACCGTAAATTCGACACGGATCGGGTAGCCATCGGCAATAAGCTGAAGTTCCACACGATTGCCGTCACATTGTATTCTTACATCGTCGTTTATACTGGTGCGTTAGTGCGCCATACTGAAGCAAGCCTGATCTGCTCCGACTGGCCTCTATGCCGCAATGACCAGTTCGCCTTGCCGGGCAATATGTATGAATGGGTCCAAATGGGCCACAGAGCCGCGGCTGGCCTAATTGTCATCTGGCT
Organism: Planococcus sp. (in: firmicutes); assembly: GCA_035468565.1. Classification (GTDB taxonomy): domain Bacteria; phylum Bacillota; class Bacilli; order Bacillales_A; family Planococcaceae; genus Planococcus. The sequence continues at coordinate 4,429 of DATISS010000113.1, read as the reverse complement.
TGGCTACATCGCGTGGCACGCGTTCAAGCATTATAAAGATCAGCGCGCGATTTACTGGGGCTGGATCACTGCTTTCATCATCGTGATGCTGCAGGCGACGACTGGCATGCTCGTAGTGCTTACCCAATTGAATTTGGCAGTCGCTCTTCTTCATTCGCTGCTGATTTCACTGCTGTTCGGACTGCTCTGCTACATGGTGCTTCTTGTATCCCGCAGCAAAGTCAAAAAATCTTAAAAATAAGTAAAGGCGCCGCCATCCACGTATCAGTGGAAGGCGGCGCCTTTTTCTTTGTTGTGTTTAGGTGAGCCTGCTTTTTAGCGCTGGCTCAGTGAAATGCATTTTAAGCTCTTTCCATTTCAATCAGCAAATCTCCTGTTGAAATGCCTTCGCCCGCGCTGACATTGATTTCTTTAACAATGCCGTCGAACGGGGCTTGTACGGTTGTTTCCATCTTCATCGCTTCTGTTACAAGCAAATGGTCGCCGCGTTTCACTTTCGCTCCGACTTCCGCGACTACCTTCAAGACAGTGCCAGGCATAGTTGCCGCGATGTGTGTTTCGTTCTTCATGTCCGCTTTCGGGCGTGCAAGTGTATCAGCTTCAATTGTCATGTCCTGGATATTGACTTCACGCGGCTGGCCGTTCAGCTCGAAATAGATTGTGCGGTGGCCGTCTTTTTGGGGTTCTCCGATTGATACCATCTTGATCATCAACGTCTTCCCTTTTTCGATTTCCACTTCTATTTCTTCACCGAGCCTCATGCCGTACAAGAAGGTTAATGTGTCCAGAACAGAAACATCACCGAATTCCTGGTTTGTCGCTGTGTATTCTTCAAATACTTTCGGGTACAAGGCATAAGCCAAAACTTCATGGCTTGTAACCTGCCGTCCCAATTTCTCAAACAGCATTTTTTCGATGCTGTCAAAATCCGCAGGCTCCAACAATTCGCCCGGACGGACAGTGATTGGCTTCCGTTCTTTCAGGATTACCGCCTGCAGCTCTTTCGGGAATCCGCCGTGAGGCTGCCCGATATAGCCTTCAAAGAATTCAATGACTGATTCCGGGAAGTCGATCGTTTCTCCGCGAGTCAGCACCGTTTCTTCGTTCAGGTCATTTTGTACCATGAATAATGCCATGTCCCCCACCACTTTAGAAGATGGTGTAACTTTCACCACATCACCGAACAATAAGTTGACGCGGGAATACATTTCTTTCACTTCTTCCCAGCGCATGCCCAGGCCAACCGCTTTTGCCTGTTGCTGCAAGTTGCTGTACTGGCCGCCCGGCATTTCATGAACGTAGATCTCCGAATGCGGGCTGTTCATGCCGCTTTCGAAATCGCCATAGTATTTCCGGACATCTTCCCAGTAATGGGATAATTTTTCGAGTGACTGAACATCGGTTCTCACTTCACGCCCGCTGCCTTTCATTGCGTAATGCAATGAATTCGCGCTCGGCTGGGAAGTCAGTCCAGCCATCGTGCCAAGAGCCGTATCAACGATATCCACACCCGCTTCGATTGCTTTCGAATACAAGTAGATGCCGTTCCCGCTCGTATCATGCGTATGAAGGTGAATCGGCAACGACACAGTATCCTTCAATTCTGAAACGAGGCGGTATGCGGCTTCAGGCTTCAGCAATCCAGCCATATCTTTGATCGCCAGAATATGAGCGCCGGAAGCTTCCAGCTCTTTTGCCATATCCTTATAATATTGCACAGTGTATTTGTCACGGCTTGGGTCAAGGATATCGCCCGTGTAACAAATAGCTGCTTCAGCCACCTTCCCTGATTGGCGGACTTCGTCAATTGCCACTTCCATGCCTTTGATCCAGTTCAAGCTATCAAAGATGCGGAAGACGTCAATTCCGGCATCGCCGGATTTGCGGACGAATTCACGGATGACATTATCCGGATAATTTTTGTAACCGACAGCATTTGCGCCACGGAACAACATTTGGAACAGTACGTTCGGTACTTGCTCTCGCAATTTGATCAGACGCTGCCATGGATCCTCTTTCAGGAAACGGTAAGAAACATCGAATGTCGCCCCGCCCCACATTTCCATCGAGAACAAGTCATTTTGCAAATGAGCTGTTTCTTTAGCGATTGCAAACATATCATGAGAGCGGACGCGTGTCGCCAGCAATGACTGATGGGCATCCCGGAACGTCGTATCTGTCAATAGAACGTCTTTTTGTGCATGAATCCACTTCGTCAATCCTTCAGGGCCTTGTGCGTCGAGAATCTGCTTTGTTCCTGCAGGTGGTGCCGTTAGTATATCAACTTCCGGTTTTCTTGGAGAAGCGTAAATCGGTTTTTTCTTCTTCTCGATTCCCGGGAAGCCATTGATTGTTACGTTGCCGATATAATTCAATAGTTTCGTACCGCGGTCTTTTCTGACTGGGAAGATGAACAGTTCAGGTGTCATATCAATAAAGCTTGTATCAAACTCCCCTTTAAGGAAGTTCGGGTGTTTTACAACATTTTCCAAGAAAGGGATATTAGTTTTAATTCCGCGAATACGGAATTCCTGGAGATTGCGGTCCATTTTAGCGGCGGCATCTTTAAATGTCACAGCCCATGTCGACAATTTTACAAGCAAGGAATCATAGAACGGCGTAATGACCGCTCCTTGGAACCCATTCCCCGCATCCAGCCGGACACCGAAACCGCCTCCTGAACGATAAACCATCAATTTTCCAGCATCGGGCATGAAGTCGTTCAAAGGATCTTCAGTTGTGACGCGGGATTGGATGGCAAAACCGAACAAAGGGATATCTTCCTGTAAAGGAATCGCAATTTCCGGGCTGTGGAGGCTATAGCCCATGGCGATTTTTATCTGCGCATGGACGATGTCGATGCCTGTCACCATTTCTGTAATCGTATGTTCCACTTGGATCCGCGGATTGACTTCGATGAAAAAGAATTCATCGTTTGCCACTAGGAACTCCACTGTTCCTGCGTTTATGTAATCGATATTTCTCATTAACTTCACAGCTGCGTCGCAAATGCGGTTGCGCAGTTCGTTGCTGATGGAATTTGAAGGAGCAATCTCAACGACTTTTTGATGGCGGCGCTGTATTGAACAATCGCGCTCATATAAATGGACGACGTTTCCTTCTGCATCCCCAAGAATCTGAACTTCAATATGTTTCGGTTTGTCTACGAATTTTTCTACATACATTTCGTCTGAACCGAAAGCGGCTTTTGCTTCCGATTTGGCGCGCTCGTAGGCTGAAGCCAGTTCTTCATGGTTTTTGACGATTCGCATGCCGCGGCCGCCTCCGCCAAGAGATGCTTTGATCATCAATGGATATCCTGCTGTTTTACTGAATTCCTCTATTTCCGCTAACGATTTCACAGGGCCGTCTGTACCCGGAATGACTGGTATGCCAGCTGCAATCGCTTGATCGCGGGCTTTTACTTTGTCCCCGAACATGTCCAAGTGGCGGGAAGTCGGGCCGATGAAGACGATCCCCTCTTCTTCGCACCGGCGTGCAAAATGTACGTTCTCAGATAAGAAACCATAACCCGGGTGAACCGCATCTACCTCTGAATCTTTTGCGATACGGATAATGTCTTCAATGTCCAGATAAGCGTCGATCGGCTTCTTGCCCTTACCGACCAAATAAGATTCGTCTGCTTTATAACGATGGTACGAACCGCTGTCTTCCTGCGAATAGATCGCAACTGTCCGAAGATTCAGTTCTGTACACGCACGAAAAATCCGTATAGCGATTTCTCCGCGATTGGCTACTAAGATTTTGTTAATCGTCTTCACACCGCAGCACACCCTTTACTTTTTCGAATTTTCAAATCTGTGGAACATGGAAACATTCATTAATACTCCCATAGCTAAAGATAACAAAATTACGGAAGTTCCGCCATAGCTGATAAATGGAAGAGTGACGCCGGTGAGCGGGATTAGTCCGGTCATCCCGCCCAAATTGACGAATGCCTGGATTCCGATCATGCTTGAAACTCCTGTGGCTAGCATTCTGGCGAGCGGGTCTTTTGTCGTCATGGCGATTGATAAGCCGCGCAATACGATAAACGCAAGTCCGCCCAACACAAATAGCACACCGAAAATGCCCAGTTCCTCTGCAATGACCGACATGATGAAATCAGTGTGGGGTTCAGGAAGATATCCAAGTTTCTGGATGGATTGCCCGAGGCCTAGGCCGCTGAGGCCCCCTGAGCCAATTGCCAAGTAGCCGTTGACTATTTGCAGGCCAAACCCAAGCTCATCGGAAAACGGGTTAAAAAAGGCATCTAGGCGACCCAACCTTTTTTCAGTGAAAATCATATCCGAAGCAAAGATCATGATCGGCAGGATGAAAATAGCGGACGCCCCGACGACAATGGCGGCGAGCCGCGCAAAGTATTTAAACTGGATGCCGCTCGCTGCCATTACAGAAAGGCCGACTG
>DATISS010000112.1:0-28481 GCA_035468565.1 Planococcus sp. (in: firmicutes) | reverse complement strand
ATTTACTTTCCCTGAGGGCTGAAATACTTTCTCTTGGATGCGAAATACTCTCTTTAAGGGCTGAAATACTTTCCAGCCAGCTATCTTCATCAATAAAAGCGTTGTCCTCATAGGTATGAGTTATTTTATTTCCAATCTTTTCATTTACTTCCCCTAAGCCCTGAAATACTTTCTCTGCGCCGCAAAATACTATCTCATATACCCAGAATACTCTCTTTGCCAGCCCAAATACTTTCCCACACAAAATCTTCACCAATAAAAAAGCGCCGCCCGCAAAAGAATGCGGGCGGCGCTCCAGTCAATTAGAATTGGATGTGTTTTTCGATATAAGCTTGGACTTCGGCGATCGGCATGCGCGTCTGTTCCATCGAGTCGCGGTGACGGACAGTTACTTGGCCGTCTTCGACTGAATCGAAATCGTACGTGATGCAGAATGGCGTGCCGATTTCGTCCTGGCGGCGGTAGCGTTTACCGATTGACTGGGATTCGTCGTAGTCGACCATGAAATGCTTGGCTAGGTCAGCGAACACTTCAGTCGCGCCGTCAGCCAATTTTTTCGACAACGGTAAGATGGCCGCTTTATAAGGCGCAAGTGCCGGATGGAATTTCAGCACGGTGCGCTTGTCATCGTTTTCAAGTTCTTCTTCGTGGTAAGCGTCCACCAGGAATGCGAGTGTTACACGGTCCGCGCCGAGTGAAGGTTCGATGCAATAAGGCACGTAGCGTTCATTCGTAATCGGGTCGATGTAATTGAAATCTTCACCGGAATGCTCCATATGGCGCTTCAAGTCGAAGTCTGTGCGGTCAGCGATGCCCCAAAGCTCGCCCCAGCCGAATGGGAATTTGTATTCGATATCGACAGTGGCGTTCGAGTAATGGGACAACTCATCTGCGTCGTGTTCGCGCAAGCGAATGTTGTCTTCAGACATGTCGAGGTTCAACAGCCAGTTTTTGCAGAAATCGCGCCAGTACGCGTACCATTCCAAGTCTTCGCCCGGTTTGCAGAAGAACTCAAGTTCCATCTGTTCAAACTCGCGCGTGCGGAACGTAAAATTGCCTGGCGTGATTTCATTGCGGAAACTTTTGCCGATCTGTGCGATGCCGAAGGGCATTTTCTTGCGCATCGAGCGCTGGACGTTCTTATAGTTGACGAAAATCCCTTGCGCCGTTTCCGGGCGAAGGTAGATTTCGTTCTTGGACGATTCAGTGACTCCCTGGAACGTTTTGAACATCAAATTGAATTGGCGGATATCCGTGTAATCTAGCGCGCCGCATGTAGGGCATTTGATTTCGTGTTCTTTGATCAGTTCAGCCATGCGTTCGAAAGACAAGCCGTCGACGATCAACTCGATGCCTTTGGCGTTTAGTGCGTCTTCAATCAATTTGTCAGCGCGGTGGCGCGTCTTGCAGCTCTTGCAGTCAATCATTGGATCGTTGAAGTTTCCAACATGGCCGGAAGCGACCCATGTTTTCGGGTTCATCAGGATTGCAGCGTCCAAACCGACGTTATGCACCGATTCCTGGACGAATTTTTTCCACCAAGCTTTTTTGATATTGTTTTTCAGTTCGACGCCAAGAGGGCCGTAATCCCATGTGTTTGCAAGGCCCCCGTAGATTTCAGAACCTGGGAATACAAAGCCTCTGTGTTTTGCTAACGTTACTACATCTTCCATTGACATATAAAAAACCTCCATAAAATAAAAAAATCGTACACGTCCCGGACATATAGTCCGAGGACGAGTACGTTATGACCCGCGGTTCCACCTCGATTGGCTGCACAGCATGCAACCCTCTTTAAAAATATGGCTCCAGAGTGCCTTTTCCTGTCCTTGCGGGCTTTCACCATCCCCGCTCGCTGCATGCAACAGTACTTCCATCTCCATCATTGCCAGCTATTTAATTCTATAGTATTGTAACATGGCATTCTTTTCTTCGCAATATGACCTTAATTAGTATATAATAATTAACATTGAGTATAACATATTTTGAGGCGGTGAGTCCGATCGAACTCAATAAGAGACAAGAAGAGATATTGCGCATCGTCAAAGGCAATGGCCCGATTACGGGTGAGCAGATTGCAGACCGTCTGCATTTGACGCGTGCCACATTACGGCCCGATTTGGCCATTTTGACCATGGCAGGTTTCTTGGATGCCCGACCGCGTGTCGGTTATTTTTATTCCGGCAAAAAACCGGGGCAGGACATTTCGGATACGATGAACAATATGAAGGTAAAGGATTTCCAGTCGATCCCGGTAGTTGTCCGGGAAGACGTTAGCGTTTACGACGCCATCAGCCAGATGTTCCTTGACGATGTGGGCACGCTGTTTGTCGTTGATAAGAAATCTTATTTGACCGGCGTTCTGTCGCGCAAGGATCTGTTGCGGACTAGTCTCGGCAGCCAGAATCTGGGCGCCATTCCTGTACATATCATTATGACGCGGATGCCGAACATCACATTCTGCACGAAGAACGATTCGCTGATCCAAGCGGCAAACCGCCTGATCAACCAGCAGATCGACGCGCTTCCTGTCGTTGAAGAGCAGCCTGACGGATTCAAGGTCGTCGGCCGCCTGACCAAGACCAATATCACGCGCGCATTTTTATCTTTATCGGAAAGCCATGAATTGTGAGGTGCATAAAATGAAACAACTCCGTTTATTTGTCGTCTCCGATTCAGTAGGAGAAACAGGGGAATTGGTCGCCAAGGCCGCAGTAAGCCAGTATTTGTATGCGGATCAGAATGCAGTGATGAAACGGTTTCCGTATATCGATTCCGTCGACCATCTGCATGAAATCATCCAACTCGCGTCACAGCAGAAGGCATTTATCGTCTTTACGCTCGTGTCGAAAGAGCTCCGAACATATCTCATGACAAAAACCGAGAAGCTTGGTGTTCCGGCGGTTGACTTGATGGGGCCGCTGATGGACGCGCTTGAAAAAGAGCTGATGATCAAGCCGCTCGAAGAAGCCGGTCTTGTACGGAAATTGGATGACGATTATTTCAAGAAAGTCGAAGCGATCGAATTTGCGGTCAAGTATGACGATGGGCGCGATCCGCGCGGCATTTTGATGGCCGATATCGTGCTTGTCGGAATTTCACGGACGTCCAAGACGCCGCTCTCCCAATACCTGGCGCATAAACGCCTGAAAGTGGCGAATGTCCCGCTTGTGCCTGAAGTGGACCCGCCGGAGGAATTGTATCAAGTGGACCCGGCAAAATGCTTCGGCCTCGTGATTTCCCCGGACAAGCTCAACCACATCCGCAAAGAAAGATTGATAGCGCTCGGCTTGAACGACGATGCCAATTACGCGCAAATCGACCGCATCCATGAAGAAATCACCCATTTCTATAAAGTGGTTGACCGCATCGGCTGCGAAGTGCTCGATGTCACAAACCGCGCAGTAGAAGAAACGGCCAACCTGATTTTAAATAAACGAAAATAAAGCGACAGATGAAGCCACCTGTAAAGGCGGTTTTTCTATTTTAATTGTGGATTATTTCACAAAAACGTTTTATAATCAAGAATTGTGGATAAAACTATACTAAGGTGCGCAAAACATGCCTCATCTTTTTGCAAAAGAAGAAGGAATTCACCAAAGAATCTCGAATTAAATATGTTAAGCGAAAAAGAATGGTGATGAAATGTCAAATCGAGTTCCAGAAGAAGTAATCGAGCAAATCCGCTCTACAGCAGATATTGTAGATATAGTCGGCGAGTACGTGCAGCTGACGAAAAGAGGGCGGAACTGGTTTGGCCTATGCCCTTTCCACGGAGAAAGCACACCTTCATTTTCTGTAACTTCCGACAAGCAGATTTTCCATTGCTTCGGATGCGGCGCAGGTGGAAATGTTATTACATTTTTGATGGATATTGAAAATGTGACTTTCCAGGAAGCCTTGGCTAAGCTTGGCAGGCGCGCTGGAATTGAAGTGGAAGTCAATACGCCGGGCGATTCCGCACCGGCAATTTCAAAAAGCGACAGCCAGTTGATCGTGATGCACGAATTTGCTGCTGATATGTACCACCATATCCTGCTTAATACAGAAGAAGGGCAGGCGGCGTTGGATTATTTGGAGAATCGGGGATTCACTCGTGAATTGATCGAGAAATACCGCATCGGCTGGTCTCTTCCGGAGTGGAATTACATGTCGACGGCGCTGCAGCGCAAAGGCTTCAGCGAAGAGGAATTGACAGCAAGCGGCCTCGCGATCCAGCGTGAGCAGGGCAATGGCTATTTTGACCGTTTCCGCGGTAGAATAATGTACCCGATCATGAACGAAAGCGGCAAGACCATCGCATTTTCGGGACGGGTCCTTGAAAACACCAAACAGGAAGCCAAGTACATGAACAGCCCGGAATCGCCCATTTTCCAAAAAAGCCAGGTTCTCTACAACGTCAACCACGCAAGAGGTGCAATACGTAAAAACCGGAAAATCGTCTTGTTCGAAGGCTTTATGGATGTCATCGCGGCTTCCAAAGCAGGAGTCGAAAACGGCTTAGCAACGATGGGGACATCCTTGACAGCCCAACACATCCGCGCGATGAAGCGTTTCGCGCAGGAAGCAGTCATCTGCTTTGACGGGGATGACGCTGGCTGGGAAGCGGCGAAACGGGCTGCAATCGCCTTGAACGAAGAAAATTTCAAAGTTGAAGTAGCGGTTCTGCCAGGTAAAATGGATCCCGATGATTTTGTCAGGGAAAACGGCAGCGAAGCCTTTAAAGAACAGATTATCGGCAAACCGCATGCATTCATTGCGTTTGCCATGATGCATGCCCGCAGGCATAAGAATTTCCAATACGAAAATGACCTGCTGCAATATATCCAGGAAGTGCTGCAATTGCTGGCGGGCCGTTCATCCTCAATCGAGCGTGACTTGTACATCAAGCAATTGTCTAATGAGACGGGATTGTCGGAAGAGGCGATTTTACAGCATTATCGCAAGCTTGAAAACAAATCGATCGAACGCAGCCGGCCGCCGAAAGAACAGCAAGCCAGCAGCCAACCGGCAAAGCGGAGCCCTAAAAAGACGACTTCACTGAACCGGGCAGAACGGCTGTTGTTCTCACACGCTTTGGCCGATCAGCGGGTTATGGACAAATTGGCGGCGGTCGAGTCGGGTATGCCGTTTGTCAGCGAAGAGTTCCAAGCGTTGTATGTCCAGCTCCTCGGCTTTTACGAAGAATGGGACAAAGCCGATTTCCATAAATTTTTGGAGACGCTGCAAGATCCGGAACTCCGGAAAATCGTCATGGAAACCGCAATGACCGAACGCGACCCGGAACATTCCGAAGAGGAAATAAGGGATTGCATCAAGCATCTTGAAAAGCATTTGGTCGAACAGGAAATCAATCTTAAGATTCAGCAATCCAAAGAGGCGGAAAAGCAGCATGATTTAAAACGTGCACTGCTGCTCGCCCAAGAAGTGATTGCTTTACGGAAATCATTGTAAAATCAATTCCGGTTTTTTTAAAGGAGGAAGTCGTATGGCTGAGAAATCAGAACACCAGAACGAAGTGGAAGCAAGCAACGTGTCATTAAGTTCAGAAGCTCCAGAAGCAACAGTTGAAGAAGCAAAAAAGAAGTTAATTGAAATAGGTAAAAAAACCGGAGAACTGAATTATGAGCAGATTGCCGATAAATTAGCGGTTTTTGAAATGGAATCGGATGCAGTGGAAGAATTCATCGATCAGCTTGAAGGGCATGGCATTGAACTTGAACGCAAATCAGATGACGAAGAGCATTTGGACCGCCTCATGAAGCCGACCGAAGATAAATTCGACTTGAACGATTTGAGCGTTCCGCCCGGCGTCAAAATCAATGACCCGGTCAGAATGTACCTGAAAGAAATCGGGCGCGTCGATCTTTTGAAAGCGGAAGAAGAAGTCCGCCTCGCGAAATTGATCGAACAAGGCGACGAAGAAGCCAAAAAACGTTTGGCGGAAGCAAACTTGCGCCTCGTCGTCTCTATTGCAAAACGCTATGTTGGACGCGGCATGCTGTTCTTGGATCTGATCCAGGAAGGCAATATGGGTCTCATCAAAGCGGTGGAAAAATTCGATTACTCCAAAGGCTTTAAATTCAGCACATACGCCACTTGGTGGATCCGCCAGGCCATCACGCGTGCAATCGCTGACCAAGCGCGGACAATCCGCATCCCGGTGCATATGGTCGAAACGATCAACAAATTGATCCGTGTTCAGCGCCAGCTGCTGCAAGACCTGGGCCGCGAACCTTCACCGGAAGAAATCGGCGAAGAAATGGATTTATTGCCTGAAAAAGTGCGTGAAATCCTGAAGATCGCACAAGAGCCGGTATCGCTGGAAACGCCGATCGGCGAAGAAGACGATTCGCATCTAGGCGATTTCATCGAGGATTCCGATGCGCAGTCGCCATCGGACCACGCCGCTTATGAATTATTGAAAGAGCAGCTTGAAGACGTCCTTGATACATTGACAGACCGTGAAGAAAACGTTTTGCGCCTGCGTTTTGGCCTTGATGACGGCCGCACGCGCACACTTGAAGAAGTGGGCAAAGTTTTCGGCGTTACACGCGAACGCATTCGCCAAATTGAAGCGAAAGCGCTGCGCAAACTGCGCCATCCTTCACGCAGCAAACGATTGAAAGATTTCTTGGAATAAGCCAAAACCGTTCTCGCCAACACTGGGGAACGGTTTTTTACGTGAATTTGCATTAAAAGTTGAGTTTGTCGGAATTTTTCCTATATAATGAATACTGAAAGCGCATACACAAAGGGGATGTAAAAAAATGAATTTCGATTTGACGCAAGAACAACAGATGATTAAGAAAACGCTCAAGGAGTTCGCCGATAAAGTGGTTGCACCTGGCGCCATTGAGCGCGACCGTACCAAAGAGTTTCCAACAGAAATCTTCAAACAGCTGTCCGACATGGGGATGATGGGGTTGCCGTTTGAAGAGAAATACGGCGGCGCGGGAGCAGACACGACGAGTTTCGCAATTGTTACGGAAGAATTGAGCCGTGCGTGCGCTTCGACAGGCATCACGTATTCGGCGCATATTTCACTTGGCGGCGCACCGCTGAACTTGTTCGGCACCGACGAACAGAAAGAGAAATACTTGACGCCGATCTGCGCAGGTGAATCGTTCGGCGCGTTCGGGCTGACGGAACCGAATGCGGGATCTGACGCTGGCGGCACGGAAACGCGCGCAGTGGAAGACGGCGATGACTGGGTCATCAACGGCTCGAAAGTATACATCACGAATGCCAGCCATGCCAAACATCTAGCGATTACGGCGATCACCGGCATGAATGACGGCAAAAAAGAAATCAGCGCAATCATCGTGCCGACTGACGCTGAAGGGTTCACAATTATCGACAACTACGACAAAATGGGCTTGAATGCATCCAACACGACGGAATTGGTGCTGGAAAACGTCCGGGTGCCGAAAGAGAACCTGCTTGGCAAGCGCGGTGAAGGCTTTAGGCAGTTCCTGGTGACATTGGACGGCGGACGCATCGGCATCGCTGCAATGGCTGTAGGAATCGCTCAGGCGGCATTCAACAAAGCGTTGAATTATTCGAAAGAGCGCAAGCAATTCGGCAAAACATTATCGGAATTCCAGATTACGCAATTCAAGCTGGCTGATATGGCGATGAAGATCGAATTGGCCCGCAATATGGTCTATAAAGCGGCTTGGTTGAAAGATCAGGGGCGCCCATTCACCAAAGAAGCGTCAATGGCGAAATTATATGCGTCTGAAATGGCGATGGAAGTGGCTGATGAAGCCATCCAAATCCACGGCGGCTATGGCTATATGAAGGAATACGAAGTGGAGCGCTATATGCGCGATGCGAAACTGCTGGAAATCGGAGAAGGGACTTCCGAAGTCCAGCGCATGGTCATCGCTCGCCAAATTGGCTGCTAAATTACTGTTTTTGTCACAATCTGCTAAAAGTTATCCATTAAGACTTTTCGTTTTGTAAATAATACAGTACAATAATGAATGATACGAACACTATCATTAACGCAGAACTTGAAGAGGAGGGGTAACGGATGCAAAAAAATGCAATTGTACCTTATATCTTAATCATGGCTTTCGGTATTGGTCTAATTTTCTTCTTATCGTTAGAAGGCGTTGGAAACCAAGGAGAGATCGCTGAAGAAAACGCAACTGAAGAAGAAGGCGGAGCTGGCGGTGCAGAAGGCGAAGGCGGCGGAGAAGAACCTGCTGAATTCGATCCAGAAGCTGTCGCACAACAAAGCTGTGTTTCTTGCCACGGTTCAAGCTATGAAGGCGGAGTTGGTCCATCATTGATCGATACGCAGCTTGACCAAGCCGGTCTTGAAGAAATTCTCGCAAACGGTAAAGGCGCAATGCCAGGCGGTCTTGTAGAAGCTGACAACATTCCAGCAATGGCTGAGTGGATTTTAACACTCGAATAGTATTGAAAACCCTTAGTTCTTTGAGCTAAGGGTTTTTCTGTTATTGTCTAGCTGCAACGGCCAGGCCCTCGGGTCTAAAGGGCCGTTTCCGCTTATCTAAGTTAGGAGGCTTTACATGAACGCTCAACAATTATCATACCGGCTTAGCCGGGTCGCAAGCCACGTACCGAAAGGTGCAGTTGTCGCGGATATCGGCAGTGACCACGCATATTTGCCATGCTTCTTAGTGGCGGAGGGGCTCGTACAACGGGCAATCGCCGGCGAAGTGGTGAAAGGCCCTTTTGAATCAGCGAAAAAACAAGTGCGGCAAGAACAATTGGAAGACCGGATCACCGTCCGGCTTGCGAGCGGCCTTGCAGCAATCAATCCGGCCGACGGCGTCACGGCGATAACGATTGCCGGAATGGGCGGTCCGTTGATCGCATCCATCCTCGAACAGGATAAAGCGCTCCTGGCCGGTGTGGAACGCCTCATCTTGCAGCCCAACGTCCATGCCAAAGCGATCCGCGAATGGGCCTCAGCAAACGGCTGGCGCATCGTGGAAGAAGAGATAATGGAAGAAAACAGCAAAATCTATGAAATTGTCGTGCTGGAACCTGCACACGGAACTGTGGCTTTCGGAGAAGCGGAGCTGCTGTTTGGCCCATTGCTCATGGCCCGGCGCTCGGGCGTTTTTCAGGCAAAATGGCAGCGCGAAATGGCGCAATGGCACAAAATTGTCGCAGAGATGGAATCGACCGAAGAAACCGCCGACATTCTGGAAAAAAAGCAGGAATTGATCAAAAAAATAAAACTGGCTGAAGAGGTGCTGAATGGTGAAATTTTCTAACGGACAGCAAATCATCGAAGAGTTTGAAAAATGGTCGCCGAAATATTTGGCGATGGAAGGCGACCCTGTCGGCCTGCATGTCGGAACGTTGAACAAAAGAGTCGAACGGGTCTTGGTGTCGCTGGATGTCAACGAAGCGGTCGTCGATGAAGCCATCGAAAAAGGCGTGGCGTTGATCATTGCACACCATCCACCGATTTATCGTCCGCTGAAAAATCTGCAGACCGATTTTCCGCAAGGGCGTTTGATGGAGAAACTTATCAAGCACGACATTGCTGTTTATGCCGCGCACACCAATCTCGATGTTGCGGTTGGCGGCGTCAATGACTTGCTGGCAGAAGCGCTCGGCCTGCAGGATACGTCAGTAATGGTACAGACCTATGAAGCGGAATTGGTGAAAATCGCCGTCTTTGTTCCTGAAAGCCACGAAGACCAAGTGCGCGATGCTCTTGGGAAAGCGGGCGCAGGCGCGATCGGCGATTACGAATTCTGCAGCTATACCTTGTCCGGGACGGGGCGTTTCCGTCCGACACAAGGCGCGGATCCGTTTGTCGGCGAAGCTGGCAAGATGGAAACGACGGCCGAATCGAAAATCGAAGTGGTTATCCGCAAACAGGAAAAAGACCGCGCCATCAAGGCGATGATTGCCGCGCATCCTTACGAGGAAGTGGCATACGATGTTTTCACCCTCGAAAACAAAGAAGTGCCGATGGGACTTGGGCGCGTCGGAACACTCGAAACCGGCATGGCATTGGAAGACTTTGCGGAGTTCGTCAAAGAGCGGCTCGATGTGCCGGCACTGCGCGTCGTCGGGAATTTTACGAAATCGGTCAAGAAAGTCGCAGTGCTTGGCGGCGATGGCAATAAATACATCACTGCCGCCAAACGCGCGGGAGCGGATGTATATGTAACGGGGGACCTTTATTTCCACGTCGCACAAGACGCGGAAGCAATGGGCCTCGCGGTGGTCGACCCGGGCCATCACGTTGAAAAAGTGATGATTCAAGGGGTAGTGGACTATATGGCAAAGCATAGCGGCCTGAATTGTCTATTCTTGCCATCGGAAACCAGTACCGAGCCGTTCCGTTTCAAATAAATCCATGCAACATGAAAAAAGACACGCTCCGAGTGGGGGCGTGTCTTTTTTGGGTTAGTGGGTTTATTCGCCGACTGGGTATGGTTCGATCCGGTCGGATGGTTTTGGGTGTTTGATCTTCGGCAAAATCTTGTTCAGCGGCACGGAGCGCGCCAAATCGTGCGTCGAAGGGTCTTCAGGATCGTATTTATCCAAAAATACCATCACTTCTTTGACGATCGGTGTCGGCGTCGAAGCTCCGGCTGTAATCGCTACGGTTTCGATGCCTTGCAGCCAGTCCAGGTTCAGCTCGGACAAATCGGAGATGCGATATGCCGGGGTGCCGGCGATATCCTGAGAAACTTGCGCCAAGCGGTTCGAGTTGTTGCTCATCGGATCGCCGATGACAATCAGCAGATCCGCATCGACAGCTTGTGTGGCGACGGCTTCCTGCCGGACTTGAGTGGCCAGGCAAATCTCTTTATGAACTTCCGAATGAGGGAATTTCTCTTTCAAACGCTCCATCAATTCCACGACGTCCCATTGACTCATCGTCGTCTGGTTCGTGACGATGATTTTGTCGGAATTCAGCTCAAGCGCATTGACATCTTCCACGGTTTCCACAAGGTGGACCAAATCTGGTGCGACGCCAATAGCGCCTTCCGGTTCAGGATGACCGCTTTTGCCGATATAGATGATATGAAAGCCTTCTGCCGTTTTTTCGCGGATCAAGTCATGCGTGACGGTAACGTCCGGGCAAGTGGCGTCGATTGACACAAGGCCTTTGCGTTTGGCCAGTTCGCGCACTTGCGGCGAAACGCCATGTGCAGTGAAAATGACTGTTCCAGTTTCCACTTTCTCCAAAATTTCAAGCCGGTTTTTGCCGTCAAGCGTGATAATGCCGTCTTGTTCGAAAGCGTCTGTGACGTGTTTATTGTGGACGATCATTCCGAGTATATAGATTGGTCGAGGCAAAGTTTCATCCATTGCCGCGTTTTTCGCGATAACCATTGCATCCACTACTCCGTAGCAATAGCCCCTCGGCGATATTTTCATTACTTTCATAACCGCACTCCTTTCAAAATCATATCTTCATTATAACGGAGACGGCAGCGCTTTACAAAAGTTGCAATACCGAAAAAGTGATTTTGTGCTATAATGTCAAGAGCATAAGGAGGGGATTCAATCCCATGACAAAATTTAGTGATTATAACTTAAAGCCGTTTATACTAGAAGCGGTAGAAAAACTAGGCTTTAAAGAGCCGACGCCAATCCAAAAAGAAATAATGCCTCATATATTGAAAGGCACGAGCGCGATTGGACAATCCCATACCGGGACAGGAAAAACCCATAGTTTCATCATCCCGATCGCTGAACGAATCGACACAAGCCGCCAGGAAGTGCAGGCGGTTATTTGTGCGCCTACACGCGAGCTGGGCACGCAGATCTACGCTGAAATGCTGAAGCTGGTCGAAGGCTCCGACATTGAAGTGAAAAGCTTTATCGGCGGTACTGACAAACAGCGTTCGATCAATAAGTTGAAGACGCAGCCGCATATCGTCATCGGTACGCCGGGACGTTTAAAAGACTTAGTGAAAGAAAATGCGCTATTGGTCCATACCGGTAAAATCCTGGTAGTCGACGAAGCGGATCTGGCATTCGATCTTGGCTTTATCGAGGAAATCGACCAAGTGGCCGGCAAAATGCAGGACAAACTGGAGATGTATGTCTTCTCAGCAACTATTCCAGAAAAACTAAAGCCATTCCTAAAAAAATACATGGAATCGCCAGTCCATATCAAAATCGGTGACAAGCGCCCGACAGCAGAAGGCTTGGATTTCTATCTTGTGCCTGCCCGCAGCAAGCGCAAAGTTGAACGGCTGAAAGAAATTATGGAAATCATCAATCCTTATTTGGCGATCATTTTCGTCAATACGAAATTCAATGCGGATTACGTCGCTGAAGAACTTGGCAAAGCGGGAATCCGTGTCGGCCGCGTACACGGCGATTTAGCGCCGCGTGAACGGGTGAAAATGATGAAACAGGTCCGCGACTTGGAATATCAATACATCGTAGCAACGGACTTGGCTGCGCGCGGTATTGATATCCAAGGCGTCAGCCACGTCATCAACTATGAATTGCCGGAAGACCTTGAGTTCTTTATCCACCGTGTCGGCCGTACTGCACGTGCAGGCATGAAAGGCTTGGCGATTACGATCTTCAATCCGGAAGAGGAAGATGCAATCGTCCGCGTCGAAAAAATGGGCATTCCTTTCCAGTTGAAAGACATCGTCAAAGGTGAGTTTGTAGATTTGAAAGACCGCCACAGCCGTAAAAACCGTGTCAGAACAGCAGATGCAGCTGATGTAAAAGCGAAATCGATGGTCCATAAACCGAAAGCCGTCAAACCTGGCTATAAGAAAAAGATGAAATGGAAAATGGACGAAATCAAAAAAGTTGAACGCCGCAAAAATCGCAAAAAGTAAGGAGTTTTTTCATGTTATTGGGATCACACGTATCAATGAGCGGGAAAAAAATGCTGCTTGGAGCAAGTGAAGAAGCCCTTTCATACGGAGCGACCACTTTTATGGTGTATACGGGCGCACCGCAGAACACGCGCCGCAAGCCGATTGAAGAGTTGAATATTGAGGCGGGGCAGGCGCATATGGCGCAGCACAATATGTCGAATATCGTCGTCCATGCGCCGTACATCATCAATATCGCCAATACCGTGAAGCCGGAAACTTTTGCATTGGGCGTTGAATTTCTCCAAAAAGAGATCGAACGCACGGCGGCACTCGGCGCCAAGCAAATCGTCCTTCATCCCGGTGCCCATGTTGGCGCGGGGGTCGAAGCGGGAACCGCGAAAATCATTGAAGGCTTGAACGAAGTCTTGTCACAGGATTTTCCGGTGAACATCGCACTTGAAACAATGGCAGGAAAAGGCACGGAAATCGGCCGGAGCTTTGAGGAATTGGCAGCGATCATTAACGGGGTAACCCATAACGAACGCTTATCGGTATGCTTTGACACGTGCCACACGCATGACGCCGGCTATGCCATCAATGAAGACTTTGACAGTGTGCTCGAGCAATTCGACCGCATCGTAGGTATTGACCGGTTGCAGGTGCTGCACATCAACGACAGCAAAAACGTTCGTGGAGCTGCTAAAGACCGCCACGAAAACATCGGCTTCGGCGAAATCGGCTTTCAGGCGCTGCACGGCATCGTCCATCACAAAGCGTTGATGCACGTGCCGAAGATCCTGGAAACGCCATACGTCGGCGTTGACGCAAAAAACAAAAAAGCGCCATACGCTTTCGAAATCGAAATGTTCAAGAACGGCATTTTTACGCCGGGCGTAATTGAAGAATTGAAAGCCCCTCTATAAAGAGAGGGCTTTTTTTTTCGAGTTTTATCGGTTTACAAGAGCGGACGGTTGTTCTATACTTTCTTAATGATGTAAATCGTAATCATTATGAATTGGAAAAGAGGCAGTGTCATGAACGCGCCATTAATAAACATACAAAACATCAGTTTTGAATATGAACAGACAAAAGCGCTCGAGAATATTTCATTGAAAGTGGAAGAAGGCGATTTCCTGGCGATTCTCGGCCCGAACGGCTCCGGCAAGTCGACGTTGCTGAAAATCATGCTCGGCTTGATCAAGCCGACAAAAGGCAAGATCGAATTGTTCGGGACGGACTCCAAAAATTTCAAGCACCGCGAATGGATCGGCTACGTTTCACAAAAATCCAATTCGTTCAATTCCGGCTTTCCGGCGACAGTGGAAGAAGTGGTCGCGGGTGGACTCGCCAAAAAGTCAGGCTTGTTCCACCGGTTGCCGAAAAATTACAAAAAGCAAGTGAAAGAAGCGCTGGAAGCGGTCGGCATGGAATCATTCATCCACCGCAGCGTCAGTGAACTTTCTGGCGGCCAGCAGCAGCGTGTGTTTATCGCGCGCGCCCTCGTCGCCAAGCCGAAAATACTAATTCTCGATGAACCGACAGTGGGCATCGATCACCAGAACGTGCAATCGTTTTATAATATGCTGGCATCGTTGAACCGCGACAAAAACATCACGCTTGTGCTGGTGACGCATGACGTTGACACGGTGACGGATAAGATCACCCATGTCGCGTGCCTGAACCAGACCATCCATTTCCACGGCTATAAAGAAGAGCTGGACACGATGAGCGATGAAAAGCGCAAAGCCTGGTACGGCCATTCCGTGCGGAAAATCCATCACGCCGGAGGTGGCCATTCATGATTGACGCAATCCTTTCCTACGAATTTCTGCAGAATGCCTTTGCGGCCGGTTTGATCATCGGTGTGATTGCGCCGCTGCTCGGTGTGTTCATTGTCGTGCGTCGGCTGTCGCTCATTGCGGACGCCTTGAGCCATGTGACGCTGGCCGGCATTGCTGGCAGCTTGTACTTGAGCCAAAGCGTTGCGGCGTTCGCGCTGCTCAATCCTTTATTCCTCGGCATCGCTGCTTCCGTTTTCGGCTCTGTGCTGATCGAGCGCTTGCGAAACCTTTATAAGCATTACGAAGAATTGGCGATTCCGATCATCCTGTCGGCGGGCATCGGCTTCGGCGCAATTTTCATCTCGCTCGCCGAAGGCTTTTCCAGCGATTTATTCGGCTACCTATTCGGTTCGGTGTCGGCTGTCAGCCGCGAAGACCTTGGCATTGTCGCAGGGATCGCCGTCATCGTTTTTCTGTTTATCAGCATATTCTTCAAGGAATTATTCGTGCTGTCATTTGACGACGAATACGCGAAAGCGTCCGGTCTGCCGGCCAAGTGGATCCATTTTCTCTTCATGATCGTTACGGCGCTGGTCATCGCGGGCTCGATGCGGATCGTCGGCATCCTGCTGGTGTCGTCATTGATGACGATTCCGGTCGCTACGGCGATGCGCTTATCGAAAAGCTTTAAAGCGACGATCATCTTGTCGATCATTTTCGGTGAAATTTCGGTCATCGCCGGACTCGTCACGGCGTTTTACTTCGACCTGGCACCAGGCGGCACGATCGTCGTCACATCCATCGTATTGCTGCTGTTTGTCATCGGCTTTAAAAAGCTTTCAGTGTCAATGAAAAAGGGGGCAGTCGCATGAATATCGAAAAAGCTTGGGACATTTTAAAACAGAACGGTTACAAGGAAACATCCAAACGCACGCAGATATTGGAACTTTTTTCGCAGGACGATCGGTACTTGACGGCGCGAGATCTGCTGAATGTCATGCAGAAGGATTACCCGAGCATGAGCTTCGACACCGTCTACCGCAATTTGGCAACATTCGTGGGGCTGGGGATTCTAGAGGAAACGGAATTGTCAGGCGAACGCCATTTCCGCATGCAATGCGAAAGCGATCATCACCATCACCATTTCATCTGCATGGACTGCGGCAAAATCAAGGAAATTCCCGTCTGTCCGATGGAAATGGCCGGCGCCGCATTGCCGGCATACGAAATCGCCAGCCACAAATTCGAAATCTACGGCAAATGTCCGGCGTGCAAATAGTTATTACAACAAAACATACGAAAAGCCGGCTCAACGGATGAGCCGGCTTTCTTTCTGTATTTTTGAAATTATTTGGGCTGCAAAGGGTTCTGGATGGCGAATTCTTTTTCCACCCACTGCTGTGCTTCCAGCCAATTGTAAACGCGGATGACGTTTTTCGGAACCGGCTCCCGGTTGTAGGGGGTGTCGAACAACACCACCGGAATGTCGAGCTCTTCGGAAATCTCGACTGCGTTGTCGTGCTTGTCTTCAAAGAACAAGTCGACATCATGGCGTTTCGCCGTTTCGATTTTATTGTGCGAACCGATCAATTCAATATGGTCATAATGGATCGCGTGTTGGGCGAACCAGTCGACCGTAATGTCTTTTACGTTTTTGCCGCGTGCCGAAATGTAAAACAATTCGTAGCGGTTTTTCCAGCTGTCCAAAATCGCTTTCGCGTTTTCCGACACCGGAGAGGCTGCGTAAATCTTCGATTCGGCTCCACGGAACCAATCGTAGAATTCACCTCTCTGCAGATGGGGAAGCGCTGCTGTCAAGTCGTATTGTTTTATATCGTCGAGCGTCAACTCGCTGTTGAATGCTTCGTTGATGTGGGGGATCAGCGATGTCGGGCACGTTACAGTGCCGTCGATATCAATGCCGAAACGGTATTTCATAGCTTCACAACCTTATACTTGCTGTTTTTCAGCGGCTTCTTTGTCAGCAGCCTGCTTGTCGAAATATTCCTGTGCAATTTTATCGATTTCCACTTTCAATTCTTCGACCATTGTTGCTTCCGGCACTTTGCGCACTGTTTTGCCTTTCATGAACAACAAACCTTCGCCGCGAGCGCCGGCAATGCCGATATCCGCTTCGCGTGCTTCACCTGGTCCGTTGACCGCGCAGCCAAGAACGGCCACTTTGATCGGAGCTTTGATGTGCGAAATATATTCTTCCACTTCGTTGGCGATGGTGATCAAGTCAATCTCGATGCGTCCGCAAGTCGGGCACGAGATCAATGTAGCAGCGTTTGATGACAAGCCGAATACTTTCAGCAGTTCGCGTGCCACTTTCACTTCTTCAACAGGATCCGCGCTCAACGAAATGCGGAGCGTGTTGCCGATGCCTTTTGCAAGAAGGGCACCAATGCCGGCAGAACTTTTCACTGTACCTGAGTAAAGTGTACCGGATTCAGTGATTCCTAAGTGAAGCGGATAGTCGAACGCTTTCGAAGCTTTTTCGTATGCTTCAATGGCCAAGGGAACATCTGAGGCTTTCATTGACACGATGATGTCATGGAAGTCCAGGTCTTCAAGAATCTTGATATGGTGCAACGCGCTTTCGACCATGCCGTCAGCCGTTGGGTAGCCATATTTCTCAAGAATTTTGCGTTCAAGCGAACCGGCGTTGACGCCGATGCGGATCGGGATGCCTTTTGCTTTCGCAGCATTGACGACCGCTTCGACTTTTTCACGGCGGCCAATATTGCCCGGATTGATGCGGATTTTGTCAGCGCCTTGTTCGATCGCGATCAACGCTAATTTATAGTCAAAATGAATGTCGACGACAAGCGGGATATTGATGCGTTTTTTGATATCCCCGATAGCATAGGCGGCACGCTCATCTGGGCAAGCTACCCGGACGATCTGGCATCCCGCTTCTTCCAAACGCAGGATTTCAGCGACTGTCGCTTCGACGTCGTGTGTTTTTGTCGTTGCCATACTTTGAATGAATAATTCATTGCTGCCACCGATTGTCAGGTCTCCGACTTTAACTGGGCGGGTGTTTGTACGGTGAATAATTTCACTCATCTAAAATTCTCTCCTTTTTTGGGAGGCCGGCCATTTAGCGCCAACCCGCATTTCTGCTGCTCTTAGCGTCCCTAGTTTGTTCCATTACCTATAGCCATTTTAGCAGTCTATTCCTATAAAAGACAAGAAAGACGGTTACACCCCTGTGTTTTTAGCAGTAGGCAGCTTCGGATAATAGCCTACTGCCAAGTAAAGGTAGGCAATCGTCAAAAGGCTTGTCAGCGCAGAAATCCAGAAACCGACATCCAAAAAGCTTAAACCGAATGAAATAAATGTCGGAACCGTGACAGCTAATGCTGCCGTACGCCATAAATGGCGGTATTCACCGCGCCGCTTTCTTATAGAAAGAAGTGCCACGCCTAAAAGCGCAAAAAGGCTGATTTTCACAAAATGATAAAGCGTTGTGGACACAAACAAGAAAATCAAAGCGAACGGGTAAAGGAGCCATTCGATTTCTTGTACAAACTCAAGCAAGCCGTCGACATTGCTCGCTGTGTCGCCCAAGCCGGACACCAAGCCGATAAATGAAATGATGGTCATCACGGCGATGACAACAAAAACGAAGCGGAGGATGCGGCCGATCGTCATAATACGGACGGCTGCCTGCTTTTTAGGTTCCATTAAACTGGCCTTGAATAATTGAAATAAATTCACGTACATCGTCCTTTCTATATATACCTTTATCGTAACACGGCGGAAGGCGAATATTTTTAAGCTTTGTTACGGGAATGTAAATTTTAAATAAAGGTGTTTACAATTCAGTAGTAAACTCTTCATAATAGACAAGGTGTGAAAATGCTTATTACATAGGAGTTGAATGAAAATCGTGGAGACGAACTGGCAAGAAATTCTCTTTACCTTCTTCGGCGGGTTAGGGATATTCCTTTTTTCAATTAAATATATGGGGGATGCTTTGCAAAAAGCTGCAGGCGATAAATTGCGCTCCATTTTGGACCGCTTTACGACAAACCCATTTATGGGCGTGTTGGTGGGGATCATTGTTACAATCCTTATCCAGTCAAGTTCAGGGACAACCGTAATCGTCGTCGGGCTTGTGAGTGCCGGCTTCATGACATTGCGCCAGGCAATCGGAGTTATTATGGGAGCGAATATCGGGACGACTGTCACGGCGTTCATTATCGGCCTTGATGTCGGTGCATATGCGTTGCCAATTATGGCAGTCGGAGCGTTCTTGATTTTCTTCTTCAAGAAAAACCGAATCCAAAATGTCGGACAAGTCATTTTCGGTTTCGGCGGACTGTTCTTCGGGATGGAAACGATGAGTGGAGCAATGAAACCGCTGCGTGAATTGCCAGCCTTCCTGGATATGACAGTCAGCTTCAGTGAAAATCCGATGCTTGGAATCGTAGCGGGGACAGTCTTCACGTTCATCGTACAAAGTTCGAGCGGGACGATTGCAATCCTGCAAGCGTTGTACGCGGAAGGCATCCTCACTTTGGACGCCTCACTTCCGGTCCTGTTCGGTGACAACATCGGGACGACGATTACCGCAGTTCTTGCTGCACTTGGTACATCAATCGCTGCAAAACGTGCGGCAGCAGTTCATGTATTGTTTAACATCGTCGGGACGATTATTTTCGTCATCCTGCTTGTACCGTTCACGGCTTATATCGAATGGCTTTCAGGAGTGTTAGCGCTTGAGCCGAGAATGCAGATCGCATTTGCCCACGGGTCATTTAACATAGCGAACACAATTATCCAGTTCCCATTGATCGGGGCATGGGCTTACTTGGTGACGAAAGTGATACCGGGTGAAGAAGTGCTGATCGAATTCAAACCGAAGCATTTGGATCCAAACTTTATCGAAGCTTCTCCGTCGATCGCGCTTGGCCAGGCTAAAGAGGAAATCCTCCGCATGGGCCAATACGCTGTCCAAGGCTTGGAAGAATCATATGCTTACCTGAAAACGAAAAACAAGAAAAATGCTGAAATGGGCTACCAATTGGAAGACGCAATCAATAACCTCGACAGCAAAATTACGGATTATTTAGTTTTGATATCTGCTGAACCATTGTCAGCCGGCGATTCAACCCGTCACACAGTGTTGATGGATACGGTCCGGGACATCGAACGGATCGGCGATCATTTCGAGAACATCATCGAATTGATCGATTATCAGGAAAACAACCGTGTCACCCTTTCAGAAGACGCTTTGGAAGATCTGACGGAAATGTTCACGTTGACGATTGCTACTGTGCAGAAATCACTTCTCGCATTAGACACGAGCAATCATGAATTGGCACGCGAAGTAGCGGAGCAGGAAGACTTGATCGACAAGATGGAACGCAAATTCCGCAAAAAGCACATTCTGCGTTTGACTGAAGGACTATGTTCAGCACAAGCTGGAATTGTCTTTGTCGATATTGTCAGCAACCTTGAGCGCATCGGCGACCATTCAGTGAATATCGCAGAAGCCATACTCGGCAACCGCGCGTAAACAAGAACTCCCTTTCTTCGCTTTACATTTTTTAAAATGTGGGGCACGATGAAAGGGAGTTTTCTATTTAGGAGGAATAACATGGAAATTATTGGGTGGGTTCTTGTGCTGCTGTTTTTCGCCATCGGATTTATCGGCTTGCTTTATCCGATCATCCCTGCAGTTTTATTTATATTCGGGGGCTTCCTCATTTACGGGCTGTTTTTCGATTTCAGCGATTTGCCTTGGTGGTTCTGGCTGATCCAGTCGCTATTCGTCATCTTGCTGTTCGGCGCTGATATGCTTGCTAATGCGTTCGGAGTCAACAAGTTCGGCGGATCGAAGGCCGGGTTGTGGGGCAGTACGCTCGGGCTCATCATCGGTCCGTTCGTCATCCCGATTGCTGGCATTTTGATCGGTCCGTTCCTTGGTGCCGTCATTGCCGAACTGGCGGTAAACCGGTCGACGCCCAAACAGGCTGTAAAATCGGGCATCGGTTCGGTAGTAGGGTTCATCACCTCCGTATTCACGAAAGGCATCATCCAGACCGTTATGGTCGGGCTGTTCTTCTTCGTGGTCTGAGGTCGGCCAAAAGTCTGATTAAAAAGACAGCTCATGCATTTTGATTGTAACGGCCTAGAAACTTTGTTAACCTGTAAAGGTAGACAATTAGACTCAAGGAGGAATTTGATCATGGCATATGAATTACCGGAATTACCTTACGCGTATGACGCACTTGAACCACATATCGACAAAGAAACGATGAACATTCACCACACAAAACACCATAATACGTACATCACGAACGTAAACGCGGCATTGGAAGGGCACGATGACTTGGCTTCAAAATCAGTTGAGGAATTGATTGCTGATCTGGATGCAGTTCCTGAGTCAATCCGCACAGCAGTACGCAACAACGGTGGCGGACATGCGAACCATTCATTATTCTGGCAGTTATTGTCTCCGAACGGCGGCGGAACACCAACTGGCGCGGTTGCGGAAGCAATCAACAGCAAATTCGGCAGCTTTGACGAGTTCAAAGAGAAATTCGAGACTGCTGGCAAAACACGTTTCGGTTCAGGCTGGGCTTGGCTGATCGTCTCTAATGGCGAATTGGAAGTTGTTTCAACTCCGAATCAGGATTCACCTGTAATGGAAGGCAAAACACCAATTCTTGGAGTGGATGTGTGGGAACACGCTTACTACTTGAAATACCAAAACCGCCGTCCTGAGTACTTGGCGGCTTTCTGGAACGTAGTTAACTGGGACGAAGTTACTAAACGTTTCGAAGCAGCAAAATAATTGTTATTAATTGAAACTTTACACACACTTTTTCGTCTGAAAAAGTGTGTGTTTTTCTATGTTCGATGATATACTAACAAATGCATATTTTGGTGGAAGGAGTGCCTGAAAAATGAATACCCCCCAGAAAAGACGCATTTCGCTTGCGAAAGCGAAATTGAAATCACATACCGTCTTTCGGATGAATGTCCTCTTTTTCTCCATATTCCTGCTATTTTCTGTGTTGATTTTGCGATTAGGTTATCTTCAGATCGTCAAAGGCGAGGATTATACCCGAGCGCTGGCGCGAACAGAAGAAGTGCCGGTCAATACCAGTGTTCCACGCGGCCGTATTTTTGATAGTGAAGGTCGTGTTCAAGTGGATAATAATCCCGTGAACGCGATTACGTATACAGCGATGCAGACCACGAAGAGAGAAGAAATGCTCGAAGTAGCCACGGAACTTGCGATGCTGATCGAAAAAGATCCTAAACGGGTGACGCTGCGTGACAAACAGGATTTTTACATAATGCTGAACAGCGATAAAGCGGCAGCAAAAGTGACGGATGAAGAAAGAACCGCGATTGCGGGCGAAGATATCCAGGAAAAAGAGAAAAACCAAAAGATTGACTCGCTCGTACGCGAAAAAATCACCGATAAAGAATTAGAAAGCCTGACAGCGGACCAATTGGAAACTTTGGCGATATTCCGTGAAATGTCCTCGGGCTATGCGCTGGCTCCTCAAATCATCAAGAACGAAGGTGTAACGGACGCTGAATTTGCGCGCGTGTCGGAGCGGCTTACAGACCCGAAACTGAAAGGTGTCAATACGGTCACCGACTGGAAGCGCATCAAAAAAAGTGATTTGACGATTCTTGGGAGCACCACCACACCTGAACAAGGGATTCCGGCAAATAAGCTGGATTATTATCTGGCGCGTGATTATTCGCGAAATGATCGCGTTGGCGTGAGTTTTCTCGAACAATTTTATGAAGAAGAGCTGCAAGGACAGAAATCCATCGTCAAAAACATCACCGATGGCAAAGGGCGCGTCGTTGAGACCGTACCAGTCGACGAAGGGAAACCTGGCAAAGACCTCGTATTGACGATCGATTCCGAAATCCAGAGCGCAGTGGAAGATATTGTCGAAGACTATCTGCTCGAACTGAAGGCAGGTCCCAATTCGCAGCTTGTGAAAGACGCCTATCTCGTCATGATGGACCCGAGAACCGGCGAAGTCATTTCTATGGTCGGCAAGCAGCTCGACAAAGATGAAAACGGCAAACAGATTGTCCGTGATTATGCGTTCGGTGCCATTACGGCTGCTTATCCGAGCGGTTCTGTCGTCAAAGGAGCGACGCTGCTGACAGGCTATCAAGAAGATGCTGTCGAATTGAACCAGGTAATGATCGATGAACCGCTGCAATTTCCTGGCGGCGGTTCCATAAAAGGTTCTATCTTTAACCGGACGATGTTCAACCGCATTCCCTTGAACGACCTGCAGGCGATTGAACGGTCGTCCAACGTTTATATGTTCAAAATTGCGCTGGCAATTTCCGGCAATACGTATGAATATAATCGCGGTTTCAGCGTCAGGCCAGAACATTGGGAAACGATGCGCAATTCGTTTGCGCAATTCGGACTCGGCGTCCAAACTGGCATCGATTTACCGAACGAAGGCACGGGCTATGCCGGAGATTATACGAAAGTCCAGCCGGGTACGTTCCTGGATTTGGCGATCGGCCAATACGATACGTATACGCCGATGCAGCTGGTACAGTATATTTCCACAATCGCCAATGACGGCTACCGCATGAAGCCGCATGTCGTCAAGGAAATCCGCCAGCCATCAGATGATGGCCAGATGCTTGGCCCTGTAGAGACGGTCATCGAGCCGACTGTCCTGAACCGCATCAATAATACGCAGGAAGAAATCGACCAAGTGAAAAAAGGGATGCGCCTCGTGTATTCCGGCAGCGCCGGGTCGGCCCGTTCGTACTTCAGCGATGCGGATTATGAGGGCGCCGGCAAAACCGGTACAGCCCAGATTAAGTATTACGACGACAAGGAAAGCCCTTTCTATACGGAGGATTCCGTCAACACGGCGCATGTAGGCTTTGCACCGTACGACAACCCGGAAATCGCATACGCCGTGATGATTCCATATATCACGACAGATCCGAGCCAAGTGCCGACGCTCACGCATAAAATCGCTCGGGATGCGGTCGATAAATATTTTGAACTGAAAAACAAAGAATCCGCTGAACCGACTTCAGTCATTAAAGAACCTTATTCAAATAACGTAGTCGAAGAAGGCGAAGAAACAGCAAACTGAAAAAAGCACTGGCGGCATTGGGTTCCAATGCCGCCAGTGCTTTTTTGCGTTTACAATTTCTTAACATTCCCTTTATATGCACTCAACATTAAGGCGGTATAGTAATCATTGTAAAGCAAACATAAACTTTAGGGGGAAACGTCAAATGAGAATTTGGAAATACGCAATGGCATCAACAATCCTTGGATCCGCACTAGTGCTGGGTGCATGCGGCGGCGGCAACGCGACTCAACCTGGAGACACAAGCGAAGAAGCTGAGCAGGCGCAAGGATCGGTAATTGGAGACGGTTCTTCGACTGTAGCTCCTATCTTGGAAGGCATTGTTGAAGAATATGCGGCAGAAGAGCCAGACGTGCAAGTGACTGTCGGTGTATCTGGAACTGGCGGCGGCTTCGAAAAATTCGTGCAAGGCGAAACTGATTTCTCAAACGCTTCACGCCCTATTAAAGAAGAGGAAATCGCAAGCCTTGAAGAAGCAGGAATCGACTACACTGAATTCTTGCTGGGTTACGACGGCTTGACTGTCGTTGTCAACGCAGAAAACGATTGGATTGAAGACTTAACGGTAGAAGACTTGAAAAAGCTTTGGATTGAAGACGGCACGACAAAAAAATGGTCAGACATCAATCCGGAATGGCCAGCTGAAGAAATCGTCTTTTACTCTCCTGGGACGGCTTCTGGAACATACGATTATTTCAACGAAGTGATTCTTGAAGAAGAAGAACTTGTCAGCGCAGCGACATTATCAGAAGACGATAACGTTCTTGTACAAGGCATCCAAGGCGACAAAAACGCCATCGGATTCTTCGGCTACGCATATTTTGTTGCTAACAAAGACACGTTGAAAGCTGTGAAAATCGGAGGCATCGAGCCGAACAATGAAACAATCGAGTCTGGCGAATACGCGCCGCTATCACGCCCGTTATTCACTTACGCCAAAAACGAATCGTTGACTGAAAACGAAGCAGCATACAACTTCATGCAGTACACGATTGAAAATGCAGGCGAGATGGCTGACGCTGTCGGTTACGTAGCAGCGCCGGAAGAAGAGTACGACAAAGACATGGAAAAATTAGAAGCTTTGAAAAAATAAATACAATAAAGTTCAAGTAAAAGGGTGAGCAGCCGCTGCTCGCCTTTTGCGGTTGAAAGGGGATTCGTTATGAGTTTATCTGTGCAGGAAATGATCGCGCAGTCGAAAGGCAAGAAAAACAAGAAGTTCATTGAAAAAATCATTCCGTGGATTTTATTGCTGATTGCTTCAGTGTCCGTGCTGACAACAATCGGCATCGTATTGACATTGATTGTCGAAACCTTTACATTCTTTACGCGCGTCTCGGTTTTCGACTTTGCGTTCGGCACAACATGGCTGCCGTTCTCGAACAAACAAGAACTATATGGCATCTTGCCGCTGATCGTGGGGACGTTGAAAGTGACGTTGATCGCGGTGATCGTCGCTGTGCCGATCGGTATCTCGGCCGCCATCTATTTGAGTGAATACGCCAGCGAAACCGTGCGCCGCATCGTCAAGCCTGTGCTCGAAGTTTTAGCTGGAATCCCGACAATCGTCTATGGCTTTTTCGCCTTGACATTCGTGACGCCGCTTTTGCAAAGCTTCTTTCCGGAAATCAAGATTTTCAACGCGATTTCACCCGGGATTGTCGTAGGGATCATGATCATTCCGATGATCGCTTCGCTGTCGGAAGACGCGATGTCAGCTGTACCGAGATCAATCCGCGACGGCGCATTGGCAATGGGTTCCACTAAATTTGAAGTGGCTTGGAAAATTATTGTGCCGGCTGCCTTGTCGGGCATCATCGCATCGGTTGTGCTCGCGGTTTCGCGCGCTATCGGAGAAACGATGATCGTATCGCTTGCAGGTGGTTCGACACCGAAGCTCGACGGAGATTTTGCAGGATCGATTCAAACGATGACTGCTTATATCGTCCAGGTTTCAAAAGGGGACGCAGGATACGGAACTACCATCTATTATTCCATCTATGCAGTAGGATTCACACTTTTCCTTTTCACTATGCTGATGAACATCCTCGCCCAATACGTTTCAAAACGTTTCAGGGAGGAATATTAATATGAGATACATCGAACAGCAAAAAGTCGTAAAACGTATGAACGGCCGTTTGGTCGTCAATACGATATTTAAAGGGCTTTTCATGGCAGCAACCATTATGGCGCTTTTGGCGCTAGTTATCTTGCTGTACCGCATCATCACCCAGGGGGCAGGCCATCTGTCACTGGACTTTCTGATGAATTTCGCTTCCCGCTTCCCGGAACAGGCCGGCATCAAAGCCGCATTAATCGGTTCACTTTGGCTGATGGCTGTTGTCGCGCCGACTTCAATCATTCTCGGCGTCGGTTCTGCCATTTACTTGGAGGAATACGCCAAGCAAAACCGTTTGACGACATTCATCCGCTTGAACATTTCGAATTTGGCGGGCGTGCCGTCAGTGGTATTCGGCTTGCTGGGCCTGACGATTTTCGTCCGCGCTTTGTCACTCGGCAACAGCATACTCGCCGCCGGCTTCACGATGAGCCTATTGATCTTGCCGGTCATTATCGTCGCTTCACAAGAAGCGATCCGTTCGGTGCCTAATGAGTTGCGCGACGCCTCACTCGGCATGGGCGCTACCAAATGGCAGACTGTTGCCAATATCATTTTGCCAGCGGCAATCCCAGGCATACTGACTGGCAGCATCCTGGCGTTATCGCGCGCCATCGGGGAAACGGCGCCGCTCATTGTTATCGGCATCCCGGTCATCATCCAGTTCCTGCCAAAAGGCGTTTTCGATACATTTACAGCATTGCCAATCCAGATCTACGATTGGGCAAGCCGCCCGCAGCAAGAATTCCAAGTGGTGGCTGCAGCAGGGATCATCATCCTGATGATTTTCCTGCTGATCATGAATTCAATTGCGGTCATCATCCGCAATAAATTCCAAAAACGCTATTAAAGCACTTTATGCGGAAGGGGTTTCAACATGACAACGATTAAAACGGCTATAAAAAAGAAAGAGCCTGTAAAGCAAGAGGAAAAGAAATCGGTTTATTTAACGAAACAGCTGAACCTTTGGTACGGGGATAACCACGCGCTTAAGAACATCGATCTGGACATCAAGGAAAATGAAGTGACTGCCATTATCGGGCCATCTGGCTGCGGCAAGTCGACTTATATCAAAACCTTGAACCGTATGGTCGAACTTGTGCCGACGGTCAAGACTTCCGGCCAGATTCTTTACCGCGACCGCAATATTTTTGACAAGGATTACGGCGTGGAAGAACTGCGCACGCGGGTCGGCATGGTTTTCCAGAAGCCGAACCCGTTTCCGAAATCGATTTACGACAATATCGCTTACGGGCCGCGCATCCACGGCATCAAAAACAAGAAAATCCTGAACGAAATCGTTGAAAAAAGCCTTCGCGGCGCGGCAATCTGGGAAGAAGTGAAAGACCGCCTCGACGAGAACGCCTATAGTTTATCAGGCGGCCAGCAGCAGCGGATCTGCATCGCACGCGCTTTGGCCATCGAACCGGACGTCATCTTGATGGATGAGCCGACTTCAGCATTGGATCCGATTTCAACCTTGAAAATCGAAGAACTGGTACAGGAATTGAAAAAAGATTATAGCATCATCATCGTGACGCACAATATGCAGCAGGCGGCGCGGATTTCAGACAAAACAGCGTTCTTTTTAAACGGAGAAGTAATCGAATACGACGATACTGATACGATTTTCTCCAATCCGTCCGATAAACGGACCGAAGA
This sequence comes from Planococcus sp. (in: firmicutes), assembly GCA_035468565.1. Lineage (GTDB taxonomy): Bacteria > Bacillota > Bacilli > Bacillales_A > Planococcaceae > Planococcus. Next base: position 994 of record DATISS010000112.1, on the reverse strand, counting down.
CTATATTTCAGGCCGATTCGGCTAAGAGAGCGAGGAATAGAAAAATGTCAGTACGCGAAAAATTCGATTATGAGTTAAACTCTGCCCAAGAGCAGCTGATTTTATTGAGCAATATGGCGGTGAACGCATTGACGAAAGCGGTCAATGCACTGGCGTCACAGGATATCGACGCGGCGCTGGAAGTGATTGAAGGCGACAAGGAGATCAACCAGCTGGAAGAAGAGATCAATGACCGGGTGATTTTGCTGATTGCGAAACAATCGCCGGTCGCAACAGATCTGCGCCGCCTGGTGGTTATCATCAAAGTAGCAAGTGACATGGAGCGTGTCGGTGACTACGCGGTCAATATCGCGAAAGAAACCATCCGCATCGGCAAAGAAGAATTACTGTCGACGATCGTTGAGATCAAGCAAATGCACGAGCTCGCTAGAACGATGCTGACACAAGTCATTGAAGCTTTTGTCGAAGAAGACGTCATCAAGGCGAAAGAAATTGCTGAGCTCGACGACCAAGTAGACGCACTTTACGGCGAAGTCATCAATAAATTGATGTTGTCGGGAGCGCAAAATCCCGATAAAATCAGCCAGATCACCCAGCTGGCTTTCGTTTGCCGCTATATGGAGCGTTCAGCGGACCATGCGACGAATATCGCCGAGCAGCTGTTCTATCTCGTGCGCGGACAACATTACGATATGAATAAGTAAAGCTATTCCCCGGGTTGCAACACCGGGGAATTTTATTTTTGCCGTAGCGCTAAAAAGTTGATTATTACCAGTAGACTTTCTATCTGAATGTGCTATAATTATTAAGTCGTATAGATCATGCTTATTTACAACCGATCTTTGAAAGAATTAGGAGGGATACCGATGCGTGTTAACATCACTTTAGCTTGTACAGAATGTAGCGAACGTAACTACAGCACTGTTAAAAATAAGCGCAACAACCCTGAGCGTCTTGAAATGAAAAAATATTGCTCACGTGAAAAGAAAATGAC
>DATISS010000111.1:0-12003 GCA_035468565.1 Planococcus sp. (in: firmicutes) | reverse complement strand
AGCCTCCTCAGTTTTGCTCCATATCTGGAGAACAGCAAAAAACTGCAGATAGTGTTTCTTTCAAGTTCTTTAATCTAAGAAATGATTTCACTTTTAGAAATACCCTTGAATGTAGCGGAAGGCGGCGACTCCAGCGGAATCAGCGCGAGCTGAAGACCCTGGACTGAGCGCAGCGAGGGAAGCGGCTGAAGCCGTGCCCGCGGAAAGCGTCCGCCTGAAGCGGAATGAAAGGATTATACTTATTTTTTCATCAAAAGGCACCGAAGCTTAATCGCTTCGGTGCCTTTTTTCTATTTATTGGGGCAGATAATAGCGCCGCTGTTTTTCTATCCAAGCGTGCATGCTGCTGAACATGAGCAGGACAACCGCGGTCAAGGCTATGCCTTTAATCAGGTTGAACGGCAGAATTCCGAGAACGATCGTGCCGAAAAGCGCGTTGCCTGTTTGCGCAGGCATGTTCAGGAAATACGTGTACATTGGCAGAAACACCAAATAGTTCAGCAAACTCATGCCGATCGCCATTGATAGCGTACCAGCTGCAAGGCCATATACCATGCCTTTTTTAGATGAGAATTTTCGGTAGATTGCATAAACCGGCAGGATGAACAAAATGCTTGTCGCAAAGTTCGCCATATGCCCTACAGGCACTCCGGTCGGGCTTCCAGCAAATAGCCAGTCCAAGACGTTTTTGAAAAACGCGACGAGTATTCCGGCCACTGGCCCCATTGTGATTGCGGCGATCAAAGCCGGCACATCACTGAAATCCACTTTTAAAAATGCGGGTAAAGCTGGCAGCGGGAAGTTGAACAGCATTAAAATGAATGAAATGCTGCTCAACATTCCGATTGCAATCATCGATTGCAATTTTTTGTTCTTCATATTCCTCTCTCCTTGTCGTGATTCACCAGAAGAAAAGCTTGGACAATGCAGCCATATAATAAAACCCTTAAGCGCAAGCGCTTAAGGGAGAAAAAGGCACATTTAAGAAACGTATCGCCTAGTTATAGGCAGCACTGTCCGCACCTTCACCTTCTCCCATCCAGACTATACTGTCGGCTTTGGAATCACACCAAATCCTGCTTTTTACGGCTCGCGGGCTTATGAACAATGTTCAATTACCGCCGGTAGGGACTTTCACCCTGCCCCGAAGATGAATCGATATTTTGTTTTACTCCCTAATTCTAGTGTAAAGTAGGCGTAATGTAAACAGGAATGCTCAATAATCTGTCTATAGGTTTTTTTCCGATTGTTGACGGCAATTCCATAGACAAAGTGAAAAGCCATTGCCCGGACATTCCAGGCAACGGCTTTGAATGCTTAAAGCTTAGGGTTTGTTTCACCAAAAACCTCTCAGCGTTTATTTCACTTTCCACGCTGCCCCGTTCGGAGCAACCGGTTCAGGAAGCGGACGGCTTAGATCAAAGCCGCTCCATTCTTGTTGTTTGGTGTTCTCGAGCTGCGCGCTTTTATCGAACGCTTTAGCAGTCAGCGCCAAACTTTCAAGCATGCGTGCTCCATCGACCTCTTCCATCGACCCGAAATCGAATTGGGCTGTAAATTGGATCGTTACAGTCGTATCCGTCTCAGTCACCGTGTAGTCGACGCTTTCAGGAATGGTATTCTGGTGCAGGTCTGAAGGCGCGGTTTTCATTGCTTCGACCGCTTCTTTTGCTGTGGCATGCGGCATGTTATAGCCCGGCACCAAAAATGTTTCGCCGCCAGCAGTAGTATGGGCATAATAAGCGACGTTTTCTACCGCTGGTTTTACAGGTTCCATCGGTCCAATTTGATCAAAGTCCGCTGGCGTGCCATCTTCATTTTGAATGAGAATTTCTTTAGCATCCGTGAACGTTGCCTGCAGCGAAGCAATATAGACTTCGTAGCTCGCCGATGCCAAATCGTATTGATGGTCGGCTGGCAAAATATGCTTAACGGTTCCGTCTTCCACCGATAATCGCCCAAGATAAGGATGGTATTCATTGAAGCCGATGGCCGGCTCATCGATTTGACTGGCATATTGGTTGTAAAGCTCGACAGAATTTGGCGCAGTATTGCCGAAATCGTTCGCAATCAGCATATCTGGTATTAAAAATCCTACAGGAATGACCATTGCGTTTTCAGTCAGGCCAATGGTAAACAGCGTAAAGCCTTCCAACTGCTCTTCGTACACCGCAGAGTGCGCCGATTGAGGATTTTCATCTTGATAGGCAGTGGCTGATTCTTCCGTCGCAGCAGGCTCTTGTCCGTCGCTGCTTGCACTTCCATTTGACTCTTCTCCCGCCGCTTCCGGTGATTCCGCTTCTTCAGTAGAAGCGTCTTGCGCTTTGTCAGCAGTACTTTCCGCATGTTCTTCGTTGGGCATGAACGCGTTGTCGATGCCATTTTGACTTAGAATAGAAGCGACTAAAAATCCTATCGTGATGAAAGCAAGTGCGGCAACGAGCAATGGCAGCCAACGTTTCGGCTGTTTTTTCACCGCCGCTTTCTTATCGATTCGGCTGTAGACTTCTTCTTTCGTCCGGTCGTCCCGGATTGTGGGGAAATCCCGCAACAAATTTTCGATGTGGTCATCGTCCCATCTGTTATTCGGCATTTATTGCTCCCCCTTCCTTCGCGCTTATTTTCTCACGCAATGATTTAATGGCGCGATGCTGGGTGGTCTTCACTTTCCCTTCCGTCCACCCGAGCACGTCCGCCGTTTCTGCTATCGATAATTCTTGGAAAAAACGCATGATGATGACCATTTTCTGATCGCCCGTACACTCATCGAGCATTGTATACAGAAAAATTTTATCCTCGTTCAGTTGGGCTATTTCTTCAGGAATGCGTTCTTTTGAAACCAGCTGTTGCGTCTCCCAATCAAAAAAATCCGTCGAATGCTTTTTCCTGACCGCTGTTTTCCGGAAATGGTCGATAGCCACATTTTTGGCGATGGAAAAAAGCCAGGTCTTTTCAGAACTCTTGCCTTCAAAACGGTCATAGGCCCTGAACACCCGAATGTATACCTCGTGCATCAAATCTTCGGATAAATGCCTGTTTTTCACCAAATAGACGAGGAACTGGAATACATCCTGATGATATTCATCGTATAGGCGATGGAAAACGGAGTCATTCATATACTCCCCCCGTTCGTAGATTAGTCGTTTTCCTCAACATAAAGTTACATTTTTTTCAGCGGCAATAAAAAAATGAAGGAAGTGCCTTTGCCCACTTCGCTTTCGGCGTAGATCTTGCCGCCATGTGCATTGATGATGTTGCTGGCAATGGCGAGGCCAAGGCCTGTTCCACCCTTGCCGAGCGTACGTGCTTTGTCCGCTTTATAGAAGCGTTCGAATACGTATTGCAGATCTTCGAACGGTATGCCGACACCTGTATCGTTCACTGAAATTTTTGCGTAGCCTTGTTGTTGTTCGATGCGGACCTTGACGTTTCCTTCTTGAGGGGTATGCCGGATTGCATTGTCGATCAAATTGGTCATGACCTGCTCAATGCGGTCTTCATCCAGTTCAGCGGCCGCCCAGTCATCCATTGTGCTTTCGAAATCCAGTTCAATGCCTTGTTCTTTGGCGACCGGTTGAAATTTCAACGTCATGCGTTCGATGACGGAGTTAAGCTGGACAACTTCCCGGTACAGCCGCATATGGCCCGATTCCATCCTCGCTAAATTCAGTAAGTCCGTCACTAGCCGGCCCATGCGCTGGGATTCTTCGTAAATGATTTTTGTCATTTCGCGCCTTTCTTCTTCTGATGTGCCAACGTCATCCAGCAATGCTTCGCTATAGCCCTGCAGCATCGCAATCGGCGTCCGCAGCTCATGGGAAACATTCGCGATAAAGTCTTCGCGCAGCTTCTCCAAACGATGCTGTTCTGTCATATTGTGCAGGACAGCTACGGCTCCTCGTATCGAATCCCCGCTGTACAGCGGGCTGAACGTAATAGCGTAATAGGCGCCTTCCATTTCCAGTTCTTCTTCGATTTCCTCTTCGAAATCGAGGACGTGTTCTAGCATATGAACCATCTCCGAAGGCAGTGGGTCGCCTTTTTCCATCCCGCGTTTCATCAGCCATTGCTGCAGCAATTTTTCGGCGGGAGGATTACTTAGAAGGATCGTCCGGTCCTGATTGAATGTAATGACCGCATCTGCCATCGACGTCAAGATGCTGGAGAGCTGTTCCTTCTCCTGGTTGATGACTTCGACATGGTGTTTCAGCTGCCTGCCCATTTGGTTGAAGGCAGTCGCAAGCTGGCCGATTTCATCGCTAGAAGTCGCCTGCACTTTCGTGTCAAAATTCCCTTTTGCCAATTCAAAAGCCCCTTCACGCATATTGCGGAGCGGCGAAGTAATGCGCGTCGAGAGAAAGAATGCAAAAAAAGTAGTAAGGAGAAATGCGATGAATGCTGATAAAAAGACGATATTGGTGGTTCTTTCCGCAGTGCGGTCCATCACTTCGAGAGATTGGTAGATAAAGACGGCACCATGCTCTTGTTGACCCGTCTGCAAGGGACTGGCCAGCACAATATACGATTCCATCATATCCTCTTCAGTCAAAGACGGCAGCAGCATTTCCTTCATCACCGTCTCATCGGTTTCGAACACTTTCTGGAAAGAAGGTTCCTGCAGAATCGTTTCGCGCAATTGCTCGCCGTTAAGGCCGTCATGTATAAAATAAGAGCTTTCTTCCGGTACTTCTGCGATGACCGCGTTGGTCTCCGCGCCGAGGATATCTTCCATGATCAATAAGGAATTTTCGAACTCTCCATGGTCATTGAAAATGCGGGCAATCGTGGCAGCTTCCTTATTCAAAGTTTCTTCCACCGCTTCGCTATGGTAATTGCCGAAAAATTCCAGCAGCAGGACGGTAACAATGAACAACACAAAAGAAACGAGAAGCAATATGGTGATCCATAGCTTCCCGACGACACTGTTCCACAACCTATTCATTTCCTACCTCGAATTTATAGCCTACGCCCCAAACCGTGACAATCATTTTAGCGGCCGATTCCGATACGCGATTCAGTTTCTCCCGCAAACGTTTCACATGGGTGTCGACTGTTCGCAGATCTCCGAAGAAATCGTAATGCCACACTTCTTTCAGTAGATGCTCCCGGTCGAATACTTTATCTGGTGATTTCGCCAAGAAGTACAGGAGTTCGTATTCCTTAGGCGTCAAATTGACTTCCACATTGTCCGCCGTCACGCGATGGGCATCGTGGTCGATCGTTAAATGCGGAAAGACGACTAAGTCTTTTGATACGGATGATTTCGTGATCGGCGAGTACGCAGAAGATCTACGCAAAATCGCTTTGACACGCAGCACAACTTCACGCGGGCTGAATGGTTTGACGATGTAATCGTCTGCGCCGGATTCAAATCCTTCTACACGGTTCGCTTCTTCGCCTTTGGCGGTCAGCATGATGATCGGCGTCATTTTCTTTTCGCGCAGTTCCGTGCTCACTTCAATGCCATTTTTTTCCGGCATCATGAGATCCAGCAGGATGCAATGATAGTCTTTTTCCATTGCCATTTCGAGTGCCTGCACACCATTTTCCGCTTCCTCTACTAAATAGCCTTCACGCTCGAGGTACATTTTCAACAATCTTCTAATTCTTTCCTCATCATCCACAACCAGGATGGTAACTTCCTCTGACATCGTAACCCCTCCAACTTTTGTATCTTAATTTTCATTGTACCGTCAAGATTTGTAAAAATAAAATAAAAGCCTTTTCCACTAGTGGAAAAGGCTAAAATTATGTGTCTGAAATGAAATGGCTCCATGGATCAGGCGTATGAATGAAGCCCGGCGATGATCAAGTTTACTGCGACCAAGTTGAACATGATGATCGCGAAACCGGCGACAGCAAGCCACGCCGATTTTTCGCCTTGCCAACCTTTTCCTAGGCGCAAATGCAAGTATGCGGCGTAAAACAGCCAAGTGACCAATGCCCATACTTCTTTTGGATCCCAACCCCAAAAGCGGGACCAGGCAATCTGTGCCCAGATCATGGCAAATATCAATGCACCCAGTGTAAACACTGGGAAGCCGATGATCACGGCGCGGTAGCCGATTTCATCCATAAGCTGCAGATTAACGTTTTTGACGAACGGTTTCAAGAGGGCCGCAATCCGCTTGCGCGCAACCAAACGGATGATCCCGTAAAGGATCGTTCCGAAAAGCAGCGACCACGCAACAGTCGTCAATTTGCTGGCGTTGACGACTGCCGGCGTTTCAACGAACGGCGTCATCGTACCTTCAGTCAACTGCGTGTATTCGTTCATACCGAAAATTGGTGGCATTTTGTAAGTAATGGCGGCGTCTGCGCCCTCTTTGTCCACGTACGTAAATTCTGCTTCATAGCCAGTGGTGGTGAAATAAGTGCTTGCCACCACAAAACCTACTACTAGTACAAGCGAGTACATGATCGCTTCCAGCCAGAAGCGCTGTTTCGATTTCTTCGTCATGTCGACTTCTTTCAGCAAGTAGACGAGCCCTGCCGCGGCACTGATTGCCAGAATTCCTTCAGCGATGACCACTGTGCTGACGTGGATTGCTAGCCAGTTGGATTGCAAAGCGGGAATCAGCGGGCTCACTTCGCTCGGGAACATGCTTGCGAACGCGATGATCAAAAGCGCAACCGGCAGCACGATCATACCGATGACAGGTGTTTTGTATAATGCATAAATGACGATGAATCCGCCGACAAGCGTCATGCCGAACGCTGTTGTAAATTCGAACATATTGCTTAGCGGTGCGTGCCCTGTAGCTCCCCAGCGTGTTATGAAATAGCCGAGGTTTGCCAGAAATCCGAACACGGTAATAGCGAAAGCGATGGTTCCCCAACGTCCTTCTGATTTAAAGGTACCTGCTTTATTGCCTTTTACAGCTCCACCAAATACGAATGTCGCAATCAGATAGGAAATAAATGCAACATAAAGCAAATTGGAGCTAATGTCAGTTAAACTCATGGCGTCAATTCAGCCTCCTCTTTCTCGAGCTTCTCGATTTCCTCCTGTTGGTCGGTATAAGCAGGAAGCGATGCGTGTTCCTTAACTTGGTCGAGATCTTTCTTCAAGCCGAACCAGTTCTTGTTCGTATGGCCGGCCAAAATGATCCCGCCATCCGCTTGCTGTTGAATCCAGAAGCGGCGGTGGTTAAAGTACATGCCCTGCGCAACGCCGATCATGAAGATTAATCCGCCTAGGCCAAGAATCGGCAACGTCCGGTCCTTGCGGATGGTAAGACCGGATACGTCACGGGTTTCGACGCTCTGGAAAGCCAGTTTGTACTCATTGTCGCCAAACGGTTCGACGGTGTTCTGGATTGTGATAAAGCTTGTCTCTCCTTGCGGCGTTTCAGGTGTTGTCATTTCCACAAGGAAACCTGGATTGTTCGGCAGCGGAGTCGCCGTTTGGGGTTCCCCGTTTTCAAAACCGGAAAAGTCCGGATAATAGCCGACCAATTTCACCACGGATCCATCATCGAGTGTGTACTCTTTTTCAGGATTGATCAAGTCTATCGTCAAGTTGCCAATCGACTCGGATGTTTCCTTATTTGTTAAAGCAAATGTCATGGTCTTCAGTTCGTCTTCCTTGAAGTCCATCTGGTAAACGGCATAACCGTCGAATTTCAGTGGTTCATTGACGCGGATTGGATATTCTTTCACTTTTTCAAGATTCGTCTCACCCGGCAATGCGTCTTCCGGCTTTTTAAACAGCACGACATCCGTCTGGTAATTCTTCGCGACTGTGCCTACGCGGTCGAGCGCTTCACCGAATTTCTCTTCTTCGTCTTCGCCTGTGTAATTTTCCACTTCAAAACCTTTGTTTTCCAGTGTATAGCCTGGCGCTTCCGGGATTGCCCGAGTTTCGCCTTCCCGCAGCCATAAAGTTTCGTCGACGTAAAATCCCGGCATCATCCGGAGCATGACCCCGAACAGGAAGATGATGAGGCCGATGTGATTGACATAAGGACCCCAACGGGAAAATCTTCCTTTTTCAGCCAGTAATCCGTTTTTATCAGTTGATACCTTGTATTTCAATTCCTTCAATTTCGCTTCCGCTTTTTGCATTGAATCCGGGGCTGCCGGACCTTCAGCATAAATGCGCTGTTTGTTCATGAAGCTCAAATGGCGCAGGACGCGCTGATTCTTCAGCGAACGGTAAAGCGGCACAAAACGGTCCAAACTGGCAATGATCAGTGAAATCGCCAACATGCCGACGAGGATAATAAACCAGAAGGAATTGTATAAATCGTTAAAGCCTAGGAAATAGTAGATTTTCCCGATGCTGCCATAAACGTCGGAATAATAGGCCTCGATTGTTGCGTCTGTGCGCACCGGAACAGTGACATATTGTTCCTGCGGCAAGATTGTGCCGATTGCGGCTGCAACAAGAATTGCCACAATGATCCCGATACCCACTTTAACACTGGAAAAGAAATTCCATATTTTATCGACAATCGTTTTATTATAGGTTTGGGAACGCCTGGCTGTCCCTTCGTAGCGCATATCCACCAGTTTACTGTTTTGTTCTTTTTCAGTCAAAGACCGCCCGCAGGATTCACAAAGAACAGTTCCGGGCGGATTTATATGGCCGCACTTGCATTGCAATTTCTCCATCCGAAAAAACTCCTTATTCAGGTTTGATTTCTTCCATATACCCTTCAATGTCTTGCTCTGTCATTTCACCTGTGATGACCCGTTCGATCTTGCCTTCCGGATTCACCAGCACAGTTGTCGGCAACGGACGGATATTATACGCGGTCAAAACATCTTTCGTCTTATCGATGACAATCGGGAAAGAAAGCTTGTATTGGTCCGAGAATGACTGCACTTCAAAATCCGATTGGGCGATATTGACAGCTAGCACTTGGACTCCCTGATCTTTGAATACTCCGTACTGGTTGTCCATTGCCGGCATTTCTTCAATGCACGGTTCACACCAAGTACCCCAGAAATTCAAGAACACACCTTGCCCACGGTAATCCGACAGTTTATGCTGATTTCCCTCGAGATCCGTCAATGCAAAGTTAGGAGCCTCGTCGCCGACTTTCAGCAGGCTGACGTCATCGGCCGTCGCACTGTTGTAAATCGTATAGCCGATTGCCGCAACGAGCAACAGCAAGATTGCCGAGCGCATGATCAACCGATTGGTTTTTTTCTTGTTCTTCTTTTCACTCAATTTACTTCCTCCTTCGAGGGCAGAATTCAATTCCAATTATAGCAAATTTCCACTGGGCTAAAGCGCCCAGTTTTGAAGTGTTTGTGAACGTTAGTTGCGTTTGCCGGTATCCGCCAGCACGCGCAAAAGCTTCACTTCGTGCGCCGACAATTCGCGGGATTCACCTGCATTCAAGCCTTTCAGCGTCAAGAATGCGAATTGCTCCCGGCTCAATTTCTGCACAGGGAAACCGATTGCCTCGAACATTCTGCGCACTTGGCGGTTACGCCCTTCGTGGATAGTGATCTGGACAATCGCTTTGCCTGTTTTCTTGTCGCCCGATATGATCTTGACTTTCGCAGGAGCGGTCATGCCGTCTTCCAATTTGATGCCGCGTTCAAGCTTTTGCAGATCTTCCTTGGCCGGTACGCCTTTCAAGCGGGCCACATACGTCTTATCAATTTCGAATTTCGGATGCGTCAGTAAATTTGCGAATTCACCGTCATTCGTCATGATCAGCAGGCCGGATGTGTCATAATCCAAGCGCCCAACCGGGTATATGCGTTTTTCGATATCGCTGAAAAAGTCTGTCACGACTTTGCGGTTTTTATCATCGCTTACCGCGGAAATGACGCCGCGCGGTTTATATAATAAATAATAGACTTTCTGTTCTTTTTCCAATTGGACTCCTTCAACTTCAATCGTGTCGTTCTGGGATACTTTCGTCCCCAGCTCTTTGATCACTCTTCCGTTGACCCGTACCTTGCCGTCCAAAATCAATTGCTCCGACTTGCGTCTTGAAGCAACGCCTGCATGTGCAAGCATTTTCTGTAATCTCTCCATAAGTTCACCTCATTGATATATTTGCTGCCCTTAAACAAGGACATAGAAAAGCGGAAACGCCATTGCTAAAACAGTGTCTTATCCGTTCGTCTCTCCCGGAATTATGTCACATTTCCGGCTAAAGAGAAAGCACATAGCTCAAGTAAAAAAACCGGATATGGTGCGTCCGGCAAAGAAAAGAAGACTGCTTCAATCCACAGTCTTCCAACGGCCCGACATTAAACTACAGCTTCTTCTTTAAAAGCTTCCTGGAATTTTGTCATGAACAAATCGGTTTCTTCGTCCGCGCTTTCTTCCGCATCAGCCGGCAAAGCGGGCAGGTCGTCCAAGTTCTTTAGTCCGAAATAGTTCAGGAATTCGGTGGTCGTACCATAAAGAATGGCTCGCCCGGTGCCTTCCGCCCTGCCCGCTTCTTGCAACAATCCCTTAGCAGCAAGCGTGTGCAGCGGCTTTTCGCTTTTGACGCCCCGCAGATCCTCTATTTCGAGGCGCGTGATCGGCTGTTTGTAGGCAACGATCGCCAGCACTTCGAGAGAAGCTTGCGACAAAGCTTGCGGCGTCGGATTCTCCACCAATTTCTGGATGATGTCCGCCACTTGCGGCTTGGTCACCAATTGATAAACACCCGCAAGTTCTTTCAAGAAAATGCCATTTTCTGGCCCCTCATATTTTTGTGTCAATCTATCGACACTTGCTAAAATCTCCTGTTGGTCCGCTTCGGTCAAAAACTGTAGCTGCTTCATCGTCAAGCCGTCATCGCCCGCGACAAACAACAAGGCCTCTATTTTACTCGAAAGAGTCGTCTTCATACACCCACTCCTCTTTTTTAAGTTCCACCATCAAATCTGTAAAATTCTTTTCCTGCTCCACGTGTATCACTTGCCGCTTCATCAATTCCAGCACCGATAGGAACGAGATGACCAGCACCGTCTTGTCATTTGAAGGGAACAGCTCTGTAAATGGCGTCCGTCCTTTCGCCTGCTTCAAGCGGCCGACAATCGACACCATCTGGTCTTTGATCGAAATCTCATGCCGCGCTACACGCGCAGACAGCGGCGCCTTCAATTGTTTGCGGCGCAGCATCTTCTGGAACGCGCCAAGCATATCGAAAGCATTGACTTCCAAATCGATAATTTCCGATTGAGCGTCCGCCTGAAATTCAGAAAGGTCCATCGGCGCTTTCGTATAAATGACAGAGCGGTTTTCCTCGAGCTCCTTCAATTTTCCGGATGCTTCCTTGAATTTACGGTATTCGACCAGGCGCGACACCAACTCATCTCGCGGGTCCCGCTCCTCGAGATCGAAAGAGACATCTTCCATTTCCCCTTCATGGACAGGCAACAGCATTTTGCTTTTAATCGCCAGCAAAGTTGCTGCCATGACCAGGTACTCGCTCGCTTCATTAAGCTCAAGAACTTGCAGTGCTCGTATATGTTCCATATACTGTGTAGTGATTTGTGAAACAGGAATATCGTAAATATCGATTTCCAAACGATGTATTAAATGCAATAATAAATCAAGAGGTCCTTCAAAGGCATCAACTTTTACTTCATATGACATGATCCGCCACCTGACTGTTATTTTAATCTAAATTATGTGAAATCCAATCCTTAAGTTGAACTAAAAATTTGTATACACCGCTTCGGACGCTTTGGGCAGAGCAAAGAAGATTGTTTCTGCATCGCTGCGCTAGCTTCGAAACATGAAAGGGCGCTGCTCCTGCGCAAGCTCGTCGCAAAGGAGTTGCCTAGCCCCTTGACGCGCCTTCGTTAGGATATCTCTCGATATGGAGCAAAACAGCGAAGAAAACCGTACTGCTCCTGCCAAGGAGCGAAGCGACTGAGGAGGCTTGGCGCTCGCCCGCGGCAAAAAACATGTGCTCCTGTCTCTGCATCGCTACGCTAGCTTCGAGACATTAAAGTGCGTTGCAGCACTTCGTGCTTCGTCGCAAAGGTATTTTCCCAATTCTTGGGTCAATACCTTCGCAGCTGTTTTGCGGAATA
>DATISS010000110.1:0-36092 GCA_035468565.1 Planococcus sp. (in: firmicutes) | reverse complement strand
TCTCTATGAGTCGGCTTTTTCTTTTTATGAGACATGTTAAATCGTAAGGATAGTATTAATGTTAAAGAAGACAGTATTTGTTGACTCCGTTTTCTGTTCGTAAAGGTGTACTTTTTCGAACGATTATATTAAACAGCGCAGGTGATCTGCTTTAAAACATGCATTCAAGGGTTAGCAATATGATAAATTTATAATAAGTGAATACTCTTTTAGAATTTACTTATTCTTCTGGCAGCAAAACAATCTGTCCTAATTTCCCCGTTTTTTTAAAATAAATTTGAGCTTCTCTTGCTTTTTCCAAAGGAAAAGTCCGATCGATGACCGGTTTAATTTTACCTTCAGAAACAGCGTTGAGCATCCGTTTAAATTCTCCCCTAGTGCCCAAAACAGACCCATAAAGAGTAATATGTTTTAAATACAAAGTTCTAAAATCGAGTTCTGTGTTCTGGCCACCTGCAGACCCAGAGGTACAGAATTTGCCACCCTTCTTCAATACCTGAAGGGAGGTTGAGAACAAAGCATCGCCTACAACATCTAATACGGAGTCAACCGGACCGCCATTCACTTCTATTATTTCTTTGGCAAGATTATTTGATTTATAAGACAATACGTGTGTTGCTCCCAATTCCTTCATTCTTTCTTTCAAATCTAGGTCACCAACAATCGCAATGACCTTTGCGCCAAATACTTTAGAGGCAATTTGTACATTTAAAGATCCAACACCACCGTTTGCCCCAGTTACCATAATAGTCTCTCCAGGTTGAGCTTGAATTTGTTCTGCCATATGCCATGCAGTCAACCCACTAACAGAAAAAACCGCACTTTCTGTATAGTTGGGAAGAGGCATATCAAAGCAAAGGTCAGCATTCCATACCACGTATTCCGCATATCCACCATCATATTCTGACCCAATGAAGGACATATCTTCTGAAATATGTTCGAATCCTTCATCTCCGCTTGATGTGAATGGGAAAAGGACAACATCTTTTCCAATCATGGATTCCTCTACAAGTTTCCCTGCCTTTACTATTCGCCCTGATATATCTGAACCGGGAGTTCGGGGGAATTGTACTCCTTCTGGCCGCCATCCGGACTTCGAACCAGTGCCGTAAGCTCCTTCTCTCATCCAAATTTCCGTATTATTAATGGCACAAGCCTTTACCTTAATGAGCACTTCATTGTCTTTAAGTTCTGGTATAGCTAATTCAACTATTTCTAACTTATCTACATCACCGTATCCAGTCACTTGAACAGCTTTCATAGGGTTACCACCTTTCTATTGTTTGAGTTATATAAGTTGAACTAAAGAAGTGAATTTTTATACACCGCTCCGGCCGCTTTGGGCAGAGCAAAGACGATTGTTTCTGCATCGCTGCGCTAGCTTCGAAACATGAAAGGGCGTTGCTCCTGCGCAAGCTCGTCGCAAAGGAAATGGTCCAAATTCCATTTGGCCATCTCCTTGCCTAGCCCTTTAACGCGCCGTCGCTAAGATATCTCTCGATATGGAGCAAAATAGCGGAGACGCCCACGGCAAGCGCAGCTGTTTTGCGGAATATCGACAGTTAAAAATCATTGTTCAACTTATATAGCATAAAATTAATTACATCAATTGCTTAAGTAGATGTACACCTTTCAAAAAACATTAGCTATTCACTCGCAATTATTATCTTTATTAGTGGCTTATTCAACTATCCTGGCCCGGTAGTTAAACATTAACTGGATAATTCGTCCGTAAAAACATCGATTCAATCGCTGAACTGGCATATATCTTGCCTACATCATCGGTTTACATATTACCAATTTATCAGAAGCTGCTTGAATACATAAGGGAGAGAAGATGCGCTTTGATTAGCATCTACTCTCCCTTTTCGTCTGCTTAAGTGTACTTGAATACTGCCATTTAATAGAACCACCTGTGCCACGTTTTAGAACCAGCTAGGACAAAAAATAGAACCACTTAAGACATGAGAGAACCACTCATATACATTCAATTAGTTAAGGGACTATTCAGATCTGCCAAGTAAAAAAGCGGCTGCACATTTCTAATGGCTTGCTTCGAAAGTGGATTTTGCAAACAGATTACAAATTTTGGTATTTACAAATATTCAGAAAAATGATTTAATGATTTCGTGCTACATATAAGTCCTACAAAATTGCAGTACAATTTGGACGAAATAAGATAAATGTTTGAAAAAAGACTAATTACATCTTAAAAGATCACTATTGGAATCTTTTAAAACTATTAACGGAATGGAGTGAAATGTGGATGAAAGTAGCGGTTTTAGGCTCAGGAAATGGTGGTACTGCACTAGCAGCTGATTGGTCACTAGCGGGTCATGATGTTTACATGTTTGATTTTGAAGAATTCCAACAGAATATTGAAGCCATCAATAAAAATGGGGGCATCTCTTCAGAAGGGGAAGTGGAAGGGTTTGCCAAAATCAAATATGCTGGCACGGATATTAAAAACGTAATTACTGGCGCAGATTTGATCTTTGTTGTTGGTCCTGCTTATAGCACAAAACCTTTTGGGGAAATTTGTAAAGACTATATAGAAGACGGTCAAATTGTTATTGTATGTCCTAGTTCTTGTGCAGGAAGTATTGTTTTTAAAAATGCACTTAATGATTCAAATAAGGAAAACATTATTGTAGCCGAAACATCCACACTTCCATATGCATGCAGGATTACAGAACCTGGAAAAGTGAAAGTGTTTTTAAAACTTAGAGGGGGCTTACTCATAGCGGCATTACCTTCACATAAGACACCTGAGGTTTATGAGCTTTTTAAAGAAGTTTATCCTAACGCCTCTGTTGCTAAGAACTTTTTACAAACTACATTACAAAATGGAAATCCAGTGATTCATCCTGCTGTAACATTATTAAATGCAGCTTTAATTGAGCGAACAAAAGGCGATTTTTATTTTTACGAGGATGGTGTAACACCAGCGGTTGGTAAGCTGATTGAAGCAATTGATAAAGAAAGATTGAATTTAGGGGAAAAACTAGGTTTTGATATTCTCTCAGAGCCAGATTTAGGTTATATCCAGGGGTATATGCAAATAGCTAACTACGAAGAAGGATATTCTACAGCTGATGGATTTAAAGGCATAAAGGCACAAAGTAGCCTTGATCACCGTTATCTAAATGAAGATGTCGGATATGGACTGGTATTTATGTCTGAACTCGGTAAACAATTCGGGGTGCCAACACCACTTATGGATTCAATGATAGAAATTACGAGTGTATTAGTACAAAAAAATTACCGTGAAGAAAAAGTAAGAACGATGGAAAATTTAGGTTTGAATAAGTTTTCATTAGAAGAGTTGTATCAGTGAAATCTTACTATACAAAAGGAAATTGTTTCTATTGGTAGAGCTTATGTAAAAAAAGCGGTCAAATAGACTCAATTAGAGGTTCTTTAATTTGGGGGCATGGCTAAAATGAAAGATAGCAATACAACATCAATGGAAGGAAAGTACTAAAAACAAAATTCCACAAATTAATGTATGGTTTACGTAGGATATAAAATGTTTTATGGGTCGAGAGGATCTCTGATCAAACGATATGAGAAACGTAAAAAAATTAGGCTACTTGACACCCGAATTTTCGGGTGTCAGGCAGCCTAGTTTTTTGATTGCGGGTCCTATTCTTCTTCCAAAAAGCCATTTTCAACAAGCCAATCATAAGCAACAACTGAAACACTTTGGCCTTCAACGTCAACCAAATAATTCAACTCTCTCATAATGTCACTGTTCAGGTTTTCTGCCAAGCGGGCTGTGATTTCTTCGATTTCAGGATATTCTTCAAATACCTCCTGATTGATCGCCACAGCTGCACGGTACGGCGGGAAGAATCGTTCGTCGTCTTCCAACACGACCAGGTCATAACTTCTGATGGTGGCATCTGTTTCAAACGCCACAGAAACATCAACCTGCTCATTGTCCAAGGTCCGCTGCGTCAACCCCAAGTCCATTTGGCGTACTTGGGCGGAACCGAATTCAAAGCCATAGGTCTCTTCAACGCCCGGCAAGCCATCTGAACGGTTCGCAAACTCGGCATCGGCCGCCATCGAGAGCTCCCCGGGGTGTTCGTTGATATAAGCTGCGAGCTCACTGATGGAAGAAATGCCGAGTTCTTCCGATTGCTCGCTTCTCATGGCGAGCGCATAGGTGTTGTTGACGGCCGACATATTCATCCAGTGAATGCCGTTTTTGCTGTCGATTTCTTTGACCTTTTGAAAAGCAGCTTCGGGATCGGGAATGGATTCTTCACCCATATACGTGATGAGCGCCGTTCCCGTGTATTCCCACATCAAGTCCACTTGGCCGTTTTCCAATGCGGAGCGGACAACACTGCTGCCAAGGTTGTTCATCTGGTTTACTTTGAATCCTTCTTCCACTAATAAGAAAGCGGTCATCTCTGACAATAGATATTGTTCCGTAAAGTTTTTGCCCCCTACAGTCACTTCTTTTCCTGCAGCGCCTGAACAGGCCGACAGGATCAGCGTGATGATCAGCAGCGGGATAAGTTTAAGTGATTTAACCACGAATTCTGATGCCTCCTATTCTCTAGCGCTAAGCTTTCTCAATACGCCTTGATCCTTTTGGCACGACGATATATTCCACTTTACGCAGCAGGTAGTCAGCCAGAATCGCCAAAAGCGTCACCGGGATGGCTCCGGAAATGAGGAAGCCGTTATCAAACAAGTTGATGCCGGTGAAGATCCAAACGCCAAGCCCGCCTGCTCCAACCACATAGGCAAGAGCCGCTGTACCGATATTCAAGACGACAGCCGTCCGGATGCCTGCAAGAATGGCGTAAGCGGCATTGGGAAGTTCGATGCGAAACAAAATCTGGTGCGGTTTCATGCCCATCCCTTTTGCCGCATCAATCATGTTCTTATCAATCGATTCAATGCCCGCCACGGTGTTTCTGAAGATCGGCAGAATCGAATAAATGAACAGCGCAAAAACGGCGGTTTTAAAGCCGATGCCTAAAATACTGATCATTAACGCAAGAACTGCGAGGCTCGGAATTGTCTGCCCCAAGTTAGCGATATTGGAAACGAGCCATTCCGCTCCTTTGAATTTCGGGCGGGTGATAAGGATGCCGACCGGTACCGCTATTAAAATAGCGAGCAGTGAAGAAACCAGCACCAATACAATATGCTGCCTCAACAACACCAAAAATGTTTCCGATTGCGTGAAGATATAGTCAAAATAGCTATTGGAGATCGCCCAGATAAAAAATGCGGCGACCAATGCGTAAAGCGTGTATCTTACAATATTGCCTATCAATTTTTTGCGATTCACCGGATCACCCTTCCTGGGAGGCGGATATCTTCCCTTTTATTTCGAAATGCAGGTATTTTTGTACAAGATCGATGGTAATCGTGCCAATATTTTCGCCATTATCGTCTTTTACAATGACTTGGTCAGCTTCCTGATTCATCAGCATGGACAATGTATTGCGCAAATCCTGATGGACATTGATCGTTTTGGTATCTTGGATGGATTCATCAACCGGACCCAACCCAATGATTTCCCGTAAATTTTCAACCGTGTGCAAGCTTAAACTTTTAATGGCACGGTCTTTGCCGAAAAACTGGGAAACAAATTCGTTTTTCGGATGCGCCAGCATTTCCGAAGGCGTATCAAATTGCATGACTTTTCCGTCGCGCAACAGCACGATTTTATCGGCCATTTTGATCGCTTCATCGATATCATGGCTGACAAAAAGAATCGTTTTTTTCACTTCCCGCTGGATCTGCAAAAACTCTTCCTGTATCTTTTCGCGGATGATCGGGTCAAGCGCGCCAAACGGCTCATCCATCAGCATAACTGGCGGATCGGCCGCAAGTGCGCGCACCACGCCGATGCGCTGCTGCTGGCCGCCCGACAATTCATGCGGAAAGCGCTTTCTGTAATCTTTGGCATCCAAGCCGATCAGCTTCATCAAATACTCGAAGCGTTCCCGCTTGTCTGTTTTGCTCCAACCGAGAAGGTCGGGGACAAGCATGACGTTTTCTTCGATCGTCATATTCGGGAACAGCCCGTTGCTTTGAATGACATAGCCGATTTTTCTTCTCAATTCAATGGCGTCCAAATCCTTGGAATTTTCACCATTGATAATGATTTCGCCATCTGAAATAGTCTCCAGCCGGTTGACCATCCGCAGCAGCGTTGTTTTTCCGCAGCCTGAAGGGCCGAGCAACACGACGATTTTCCCTTGTTCAACAGTGAAATCAACATCATCGATCGCCACTGTGCCTTCTCCGTACTTTTTTGTTACGTGCTTAAATGAAATCATATAGTCACCTCTCTGCAGTTAATCGACTAACCCTTTTATCGTAAAACGCTTTTGAATCAGTAATAAGATGGAATCCGCAATGATCGCGAGTACCGCCACAGCGATGGAACCACTGATGATCAAGTAATTGTCGCCTCTGCTGATGCCTTGTGTAATCAGGACGCCAAGACCGCCAGCGCCGATGTACGCGGCGATGACAGCTATTCCGATATTCATGACAACCGCGGTACGGATACCTGCCATAATGACTGGCAATGCATTCGGAATCTCGACACGCAGCAAACGCTGATGCGTTTTCATGCCCATGCCGATCGCCGCATCACGCATTTCCGGATTGACATTCTTTATGCCTGTATAGGTATTGCGGATAATCGGCAGCTGTGAATACAACACCAGCGCAACAAAAGCTGGCACAAAGCCAATTCCCTGGTTGATCAGCGAAAAGATAGGGATCATCACCCCGAAAAGTGCAATGCTCGGAATCGTCAATGTAATAGAAGCAATTTGAAGAACTGTGTCTGCAAGGTATTGGTTCGTGGTCAAGTAAATGCCGAGCGGAATGCCGATCAATAGCGCAACGATAATGGCCAATGACACAAGCACGGCATGGTCAATCGTCAATTCTAAAATACGAGGCGCGTTCACCTCAAGAAACCGGGCCCATTTTTCCATTGAAACACCTCCCTTCTATAATCAGAAAATAATGGCTGATATCAAGTTTTTTTGCAAGCTGTAAATTAAGAAAAGCACATGAAAAAAAAAAGCGGCCTAAGAAGGCAGCATCGTGTCACAATCTTAAGTTGCCTAATCCGCATTCTACGAGTCCTCGAGAACCTGGGTGCTAAGCAAAGTATACCATACTCTTCGATTTTCATTTGGCCGCACTGATTTCAGGGGAGTGATTCAGCTGACTTCAGGCAGGAATTTGTGTATTATTTTTTTAATATAGAACATGTCGGTTGAAACGATATGTTCTTGGACTATCATTGGAAAATGTCTTCTAATGTTACTTATTAGAAAAAAGTTTAAAGCAGAAGCGTGAAAAGGGCAAGAAAATCTATTGGTCGTCAATCGCTGAGTAGAAAGGCCAACAAGAAGACCAGAATAAGTGAATGAATGAAAAATGCCGGTTCAAGACGAATCGGTATTTTCTTATTGAAATTTTCACCGGGCTTTTTGGAATTATCATTCATTGCAAAAAAAAAAGCATATAAATGGAAGTTGCATTACAATATAACTAATACAAATCTGAAAAAAGAATTTGCAAAAGGGGTTTAATCTAAAGTAAAAAGAGAAGGAAATACCTGGCAAGTAAATGTAGGAAGAAGGGAAGCATCTAAGTCAGCGTAGATATCAAGTTTTTGAAAATTATATAAGCATAATCGCAGTAAAAGAACCCGAGGGGGAACGGACATGTGGAATTCATCAGAAAAAGGAATTAGGTACAAATATTTGAAATTGACCGTTTCTTCGCTATTCATTTGTGCATTGTTAATCACAGGCATTTACTATTATATGAACATCGAGCAGCAGCAACAAATAACTAAGTATACCGAGTTGACTGAGAAGCAGGATACGCTCAAAGAACTTTCACAATCGTTAAATCAGCTATTTTTTCGGGCAAGGGGCTTTTATGCTTTTCAAAATGAGCAGGAACTCGAACTTGCCTATGTGGAGCTTGAAAATTTGAAAGATACGATTGCTCAAATGAACGAGTTGTCCGTTACGCGGGAGGAAAAAAAGCCAATTGCGAATTTAAGTGAGTTTATTGTCTCTTACGAAGACCAAATATTTCCTAACTCAATTGCAGCTGTGCGCGCAGATGATTACGCGGGCTTGCGTGAACTTTCAAGAAATGGCACAAATACCACAGTGAATGAATTTGTAGCCTATGCGTCTGAGTACGAAACAGCTTCCGAAACTACTTTACAGCAATTGAATGAGGATATCTTAAAACAAGCAGAAAGCTTTTCTTTTATTTTAATACTTTTATTTATTCTTTTGTTTATCATTATCGCTCTGATTATCTTACGGGCTTTAAATGATATCGTGAAGCCTGTAGAAGGGATGAGAAGGTCCATTGAAGGATTTGTAAAAGGCGAGGAAGTGGCATACAAGCCGCTTGAACGTTCAGATGAATTGGGTGTTTTATCCATGACATTTTACAGTATGATCAACACAATTCAAGAAACTCAGGAAGAGCTTACTGCCCAAAACCACGCCTTGCTGCTAAACAAGGATGAATTGCAAGAAAAGCAAACCAAGCTAGAAGAATCGCTAGAAGAAACAGAGAAAACAAAAGATCGTTTGATACGGTTCAACGATTTAAATCATATTTTGTCTTTTACACTCGATAAACAAAAGCTGGCCAATGCGACGCTTCAATTCTTTGATAGCACGTATGAAATTGACGCGGGCTTGCTGTGGCTGCCTAAGTCCGGAGAATTTGCTTTAGAGGGATTCACCGAAACCATGTTTGAGCAATTTCAGGAAGAACGAATCCCTTATCTTATGGAACGATTAAAAGATCGGGAATCATTTACGATAAAGCGAGAAGCGGTGCATGAAAAAGGGTTTGCCGTAGATGCTGTCTATATATACGATTTATATGCGTCGGTTAAAAACGAAGACACAGAAAACGTTGCACTACTCGGTTTGTCGCGAGTGGGCAGGTCTTTCTCCAAGCAAGAAGAGCAGGACATTGCCGGTTTGTTAAATCGGATTCACTTGGCAATCGACCGCATTCAATTATATGATGCAGCGATACATGAACGTACAT
Organism: Planococcus sp. (in: firmicutes); assembly: GCA_035468565.1. Lineage (GTDB taxonomy): Bacteria > Bacillota > Bacilli > Bacillales_A > Planococcaceae > Planococcus. The sequence goes on along the minus strand of DATISS010000110.1, from coordinate 27,002 downwards.
TAAACGAACGCATTATCAACAATATCAATGAAGGCATTCAATTTATTTCGAAGAATGGCAATATGGTTCAGCATAATGACACCATGTGCACGATGATGAGTTGTGGAAATGTACCACTTGATGCCATTATCGATCAAGAACAATGGATCCAGTCCATGTCTGAGCAAACAATTGCTCCTGAACTCATGGAGGAATTTTTGCGCAAATGTATTGATGAAAAAGATATTGCAGCGAACACATTGCAATATACCGTGAAAGAACCATACGAACGAGTGATTGACGTATATAGCACATCCGTTGTGGTAGACAAAGAAAAAACAGGGACGATTTTTGTGCATCGTGACGTTACAAGAGAGCATGAAGTGGATAAGATGAAATCCGAACTGGTCAGCACTGTTAGCCATGAATTGCGAACACCCTTATCAAGTGTGCTTGGATTTACCGAGTTGCTGCTGAACAAACAGCTGAAGCCAGAAAAACAGGAACGCTATTTAAAAACGATTTACAAAGAAGCGAAGCGCTTAACCAACTTGATCAATGACTTTTTAGACCTGCAGCGCATGGAATCCGGGAACCAAGTATACCGCATGGGCAAAATCTCGATGAGCGAAATGATCATTGAAACGGCTGAGAAGTTTCGTACACAAAATATGCATCCTATTGTGTTTATCGATGATGCTTCGGATGTCATTGTCGAAGGCGATCGGGAGCGCCTTGCACAGGTATTGATGAATTTGATCGGCAATGCCATTAAGTTCTCGCCGCTCGGGGGAAATGTGACGATTTCACTGAAAAACGATTTCAATCATCTTCATGTTTCGATACAAGATGAAGGGATTGGCATTCCTGCTGAAGATATTCCGAAATTATTTTCAAAATTCCAGCGCATCGACAACAGTTCGCGCAGGAAGATTGGCGGAACTGGATTGGGCCTAGCTATATGCCAGGAAATAATCCTCAAGCACGACGGGAAAATTTGGATAGAGTCGCAGGAAGGAATTGGCTCGTCCGTTCATTTTGAATTGCCGCTCTTATCCGAAACACAAACGTACGCTAACCAGGAAGAGACCGAAGAAAATCCGCCTGTGATGATTGTGGAAGATGATATGAGTCTTGCACTTCTGCTATCGGAAGAATTGAAGCTAAATGGGTTCAAGGTCATTTACCACACTTGTCCAAAAGAAGCATTTAAAGAGGCACAACGGACGCCGCTAGTAGGAGCGGTTATCGATATCATGCTCGGAGAAGAATTGAGCGGCTGGGATCTTGTCGATATGATGAAAGAAGATGTTTCAACGAAAGATATTCCCATTGTGATTTCATCTGCCTTAGATCCAGTAGCAACTGTAGGGAAAATCACGGAAATCAGCCATTACTTAACAAAGCCATATGCGCCAACCGATTTATCAAAAGTGATGAAAAAACTGCTTGATGGCCAAAATCAAAATGGTGTTATTTTTTATCCAATGAAAGGGTCTGAAGAAAATGAAATGGCTTAAAAAATGGACATTCCTTTTTCTTTTGCTTGCATTATTTTTCGGGCCATTTGTCATTTGGCAGCTTGGCGAGACAAAAGAAGAAAAGATAGTTATTCTGGATAAAACTGTTCCCACTGAGGATAAACGCGAACACCGAGCGTTATCCTGGGTACTTAAACATTTGAAATATACTTCGTTTAAAGGAGAAGATGATTATTTTGGTTTTTTTCCCGAAAATGAAGAAAAAGTAAAATCGCTTCCAACAGATTTAAAAGGTACGGATATTATCTACTTAGCTGATACGTATGGCGTTTATGATGATGATGAAAAGCTGATTTATGGCGGTTTGGCGATGGACGAGTGGGCCGGCATAAAAAAACAAGTGCTTGATGAGCCAACCACGCTTGTGATGGAGTTCAATACGTTTGCCTCGCCTACAAAAAACGATGTAAAAGAAGACGTAGCTTCCTTTCTCCATCTGCAGACAAGCGGATGGACAGGGCGGGCATTTATGGATCTGGATCGTGAAAACGAGGAATTGACGGAAAGTCTGATCCAGCTCTACGAAGCTAATGGAGAAACGTGGGCTTTTCAAGGCAAAGGCTTTGTGCTTGTAAATGAAGAAAAAGGCAAAGTGCTCGTTCTTTCAGAGGAAAATGGCGATTTGAACAATCCAGAAATGCTGCTGGAATTTACCGAAAGAGGCGCAGCTTTGACCGGCCTGAAAAAAAGCACTGCATACACGTATTGGTTTGATATTACGATTCCTGAGGAAAAAAACGATATTTTAGCAAATTATCGATGGGATCTTTCAGCATCAGGTAAAGAAATGTTAGCCGCTGAATCAGTGCCATTATCTTTTCCAGCGGTCTTGGCCCGAACGGTTGAGTCTTCTAATTTGGTATACTTTGCCGGGGATTTTGCCGATACAGCAAAAGTATCCTCAGTTTATCGGTATACAGGTTTTGCAAAAATGAGAGCATGGCTTACGCCTTCCGCACTGTATCCGGAAGAGGCATTTTTTTGGAAAACGTATGTCCCGTTATTAAAAAATATTTTGTCGATGGAAAAGAGTGAGCCTTCAGTAAAATCAAGTGTAAAAACCGCTGAAAAACAAGGGTTGATGCATACTGCCAAATTGAATGGCGATCGCTTTGATGTCTTCGAAAATGGAAAGTGGAAAACGATTACAGTTAAAGGCGTAAATATGGGTATGGGAACGGCAGGTTCATTTCCAGGAGAAGCTGCCATAACGGAGGCAGAGTACTACAATTGGATGAACCAAATTGCCGAAATGAACGCGAACACGATTCGGGTATACACCTTACACCCACCTGGCTTTTACAATGCGTTGAAACGCTATAATGAAGAACATTCAGACAAGCCGCTTTACGTTTTTCATGGCGTATGGATTGACGAAGAGCCGCTTGCGGAAACGCTCGATGCTTTTACACCGGAGATTGAAAAAGAATTTCAGGAAGAAATGAAACGGTTGGCGGATGTCATCCATGGCAATGCAGATATTCCGGCGAGAGTGGGGCATGCATCAGGCAGTTATCGTGCCGATATATCTCCTTACGTAATTGGCTGGGTACTTGGAATAGAGTGGGATCCTGTCATGGTGGATAATATGAAAAAAAAGCATGCAGGACTTGGTCAATACGAGGGTACTTTTGTCGAAACGGAACAAGCGGAACCCATGGAGATTTGGCTGGCCAGCCAAATGGATCGAATGATGGTTTACGAGGCAGAAGAATACAGGTGGACGAGGCCGATGAGTTTTACCAACTGGGTGACCACGGATCTTCTCGAGCATCCGGCTGAACCCCAACAGCAGGAAGATATGGTGAGCGTCAATCCAAATCACATCAAACAGAAAAACGGCAGTGATTTGTTTGCCTCGTATCATGTCTACCCTTATTATCCCGATTTTTTAAACTTGGAAGAAAGGTACTTGAACTACAAAGATTCTACAGGTGAAGGAAATAGTTATGCCGGTTATCTTCACGATTTGCGCCAAGCGCACGATATGCCGGTGTTGATCGCAGAATTTGGCGTTCCAGCTTCTCGAGGAATGACCCACCGCAATGTTTATGGCTGGAATCAAGGATTTATAAGCGAAGAGCAGCAAGGCAAAACGCTGATTCGATTGTATGATGAAATTTTGGCAGAAAACATGCTGGGCGGTCTGGTATTTTCTTGGCAGGATGAATGGTTTAAACGGACATGGAACACGATGGATCTCGATGACCCGGAAAGGCGTCCATTCTGGTCGAATGCCCAAACCAATGAACAGCAATTCGGGCTATTGAGCTTGGACCGATTATTGATACAAACAGACGGAAAAACAGATGACTGGCAAGGTATAGTGCCTCTGTACAACGAAGATCAGGCGCTGAGTGAACTGTCAGTAACCCATGACGAGCGCTATTTGTACGTAAAAACGGACATTGTCAATGGCCAGCTGCCTACTTTGTATTTTGATGTCCATCCTGTAATTGGCAGTACAGTGAGCGGGGATGTTGCATTTACAGAAAACAATCCTGATTTTATCGCTTCGTTTGAAGGGAGCACTAAGGGGCAGTTGCTGGTCGACGCTTACTACGATCCGTTTCTGTATGAATACGGTATTAAGCAGGGCATGATGGAACCACAGCCCCGAAAGCCTGTGAATAACAGCAGCATTTACAATCCCATCCGATTTGCACTGAATAAAAAGTTGATACGGCCGGATACCGGTGAAGTGCTGCCCTTCGATTTCTATGAAACGGGCGAGTTGATGCATGGCAACAGTAACCCAGATACACCGGATTACAATTCTTTAGCCGACTATTTTATAAATGAAGAAAAAAAGACGGTCGAAGTTCGAATTCCGTGGCTGCTATTGAATGTGAAAGACCCGAGCCAATTAAAGGCCACGGGTGATTTGTACAAAGATGGCGTCGAAGCGGAACTAGCGATCAAAGGGATCGGTGTTGCAGCTTCTGTTGAACTGGAGAACGGTGAACTGGAAACTTTGCCGACTTCTCCGGATGGCAAGCTTGTGGCCATTAAGAATTACGGATGGGAAGCATGGAACGATCCTCAATATAAAGAACGGCTCAAATCTTCCTACTATATGCTGCAGCAGCGGTTTTCCGAAATAGACCAGTAAAAAAACGAACAGCCCCTTGCAGAAAAACGAACAGCCCCTTGCAGAAGGGGCTGTTCGTTTTTTTACTATGAAGCTAATATTCTTTCCACAAGCTTCAGAAGCTCCATCGGACTAAACGGCTTGGACATGAAATAATCCGCCCCTTGAAATAAGGCTTGTTCCCGGTCGGCTTCCTGTGCCTTGGCCGTCAGCATCAATACGCGGGTGGTATTTTGATCTTTTCTTATTTCTTCCAATACTTCCATGCCGGTTAGATAAGGCATCATATAATCCAGTAAAATCAGGTCATAATCGTTATCCCTGATTTTTTGCAGCGCCTCTTTGCCATCTTCAGCTTCCTCTATTTCAAAATCGTCTTCAAGCGTATCGGTAATTAGGATGCGCAAAATGTCTTCGTCATCTGCCACTAATATTTTCTTCATGTATGTACCTCCAAAAAATCAAGATGAAATTCCTTTACGTTTCATATCACCCCAATGTGCTTTTTTCTGAAACACAGCAAAAATCCCTTGGATTCTCCATATCACCATAAGCGGCCGGTACCAAAAAGCTTCGGTTAACGCCCAGAAATAGAGGCGCATCAAATGGGATACTTTAGGATACTTATGAAGTGTCAATTCTTCTAACAAAACGGCCAATGCCGAAATGAGGGAGCCATAAAATATCGTCACCAAAAAGAGAACCCCGGCAATATTCGGGTCAACGAGGGAGAAGAAAAAGCCGCCAAAAATAATGAAGTAACCTAAAAATTCAAATACTGCACCGAGAAGTTCAACAAAAAGAAAGTATGGCATTGAAAACAGACCAATGGCACCGTATTTAGGGTTCAACATCATTTTTCTGTGGGACCAAAGGGTTTCGAATAATCCACGCTGCCAGCGTATCCGCTGCGATCGAAGAACCTCCAGTGATTCTGGTGCCTCGGTCCAGCAAACGGGATCGGGAATGTATTCAATCCGCTGCTTTGACTTTTCTTCACGAAGAAGCCTGTGCAGCCGGACGACCAATTCCATATCCTCGCCAACCGTGTTTTTATTGTATCCGCCAGCTTGGATCACACGTTCTTTATTAAAAACACCAAATGCACCAGACACAATGAGCAAAATGTTCAAATGGCTTAAAGCCAGCCTTCCAATTAAAAATGCACGGAAATATTCAATAATTTGCATGAGGACAATAGGATTTTTGGGAAGACCAATAACTTCTACCTTACTTCTTGAAATGGTGGAGCCATTGGCAATTCGGACTGAGCCCCCGGTTACAATAATTTGGCCATCAGACTCGATAATGGGTTTCATCGTCTTAAGAAGTCCGTCATTTTCTAATATCGAATCACCATCAATGGCACAAAAATAAGGATAGGAAGATAAATTGATACCTGCGTTGAGTGCATCTGCTTTCCCCCCATTCGCTTTTTTAATCAGGCGAATATAAGGGAATATGGAAGATTGATAAATTGAATTGATTTGAGCTGTTTGTATATGGGTGCGAACAGCGAATGGAATTTGTGTCATATTAAATTCTTTGATCATGCATTCTGAAGTCTTGTCTTTCGAACCATCATCAATAACGATTACTTCTTTTTCAGGGTATTCCAGTGCTAATAACGACCGTACGGTGCTGACAACACCCACTTCTTCATTGTAAGCAGGAACCAAGATAGAGACTGGGTATGTATTCTGGTTCCTCAGGAAGTCTTCTGTGGACTCTCTTCGGTCAAGTTTGTCTTCTCTTTTTACTTTTCCGAACGCGAGAAAAAACAGACCCAAATAACTTAAACTCGAAAAGAGCATATAAGCAATAACGACATAGGATAAAATAAGAAAAAAAGTATGCATTACTTTTCACTTCCTAAAAGGGACGATTTCCATTGGGTTGCCATGTCTCGAGCAAAGCGATCCGGATGATAGGCTGATAAATGGGTAAGCAAGATATCGCCATCGGAAAACTGTGTCAAAGCTTCGGCAGATGAATAGCGGACCCACCAAACAGAATCGCCAAGCAGTTCACTTAGTACTTCTTTAAAGCGAGACAATTGCAGTCTCCCGGCAATTTGGGAAGCAAACATTCGCTCTTGCCAAGAAAGCGATTGAAAAAAAGGCGTTAATAAGATTGGATCTGATATATATTGTAAATGGAAAATGGATTTTAATGCTTGGATGCGTATTTCCACGTCTTGAGTTTGCAATTCTTTCTCAATGCGGGGAAGAAACGCTATTAATCCCGCCATGCCGATATAAGAAATGGCAGCGTGCTTTAATGCCTTGTTATTTGTTTCCTCGCTTAGAGCCGCATTAAGCTCTTCCAGGCTTGAATGTTCTTCCAGCCGCTTAAATACATCTATGTATAAACGAACGGGTGCGTCGGGATATTGCGCCAATACAGAAATGGTTATCGGCTCGTTCAGTGAAGCAAGAGTTCGAATAAGTTGCTGCGTTTCTTGGTCTAACCGGACTGTCTTACGAAGTTTTTCTTTCAGCAATGGAGTGAGAGACTGCATATGGAAATCTTCTATAAAGTACAGTGTATTCATCCGAATAGCCCAGCTTTTCCGCATGAGCTGTTTGGCGTAGCGCGCTGTTAAAAAATCTTCTGACAGTTTTGCGACAAGTGGAGAAGTGACGCTGCCTTTTGTAACAGAAACATAGCCATTTAATAAACGTTCAAGGACGACTCCTTTGTGTGAGGCGCTGTGGATTTCCTGGATGAATCTTTCATCGGAAGGATCCATCATATATGAACTGAACACATCGGTTAATGCATCATATTGCTCGGTAATCGTTCGTTCTTTAGCAGTTAGTTTTTGTTTGCGCCAAGCTAAAAAGAGTAAAAGAATAAGTTGGCCAAGGAAGAGGATGGCATTAAGAATCCAGAAAGCATAAATATTCAATTGAACATCCTCATTGTTAGCCGTTGGACGCGTGCTACAATTTCCTGTGCATAAAATGGTTTTACAATGTAATCATCTGCACCGCTTTTCAACGCAAGAACAATATCGGATTCATTATTACGGGATGTCAGCATGGAGATGACAATGTTTTCATGGGGGTAATTGCTCCGCACATGATGCAATACTTCCAAGCCATCCATTTTCGGCATGACTCCATCGAGTAAAATCATATAGTTCTCATCAGGTTTATACCATGATGATTCCACAAAACTAGCGCCGTCAGCATATTCCACTAGGTAAATATCGAAATCATCAGGCTTCCAACTGGAAAATTGTTTTGAAACTAAACTGCGTACAAGTGAATCGTCGTCGATAATTATGATGGTAAGCTGGCGCCTGAGATCACTGTCAGTTAGTTCATACACGATCGTTTGGTTTCGTCCATTTTTTTTCGCTTGATACAAGGCTTGATCTGCCGTGCTCACTAAAGTATCTTGTTTCATCCGATATTCACTAATTCCAGCAGAAAATTTTACTTGAAACGGATCAAATGCAGCAATCGAAAAAGTGGTTTCAGCAAAGGCAGAACGAATTTGGTCTACTAAACCTATGGCAGTTTGTGCGTTTGTATCCGGGAGAATTAATGCGAATTCTTCCCCGCCATACCTGAAAAAATAATCCGACTTCCGTTTCATTTCCAATAACAGCTGACTGAATGTCTGCAGAACTTCATCTCCGGCAGGATGGCCATAATTATCATTCACTTTTTTGAAATGATCTAAATCAAGCAAGACGAGAGTGAAAGGGATTCTGGTCCTCTCTGACAAGGCCGTCATTTGTGAAAATACATTATTGAAATACTTTCTGTTCCCAGCTCCTGTCAATTCATCGTAAAGTGTTCCTTGCGATATTGCTTCTTGATTGCGCAGGCGGTTACTAATATAAGGCACAAAAAATTGCATATCCAAAGGCTTGGAAAGAAAATCAGTTGCCCCAAGTTCCATCGCACGAATTCGGTTTTCAATCCGATCGTCCGCACTGATCATGGCAATGGGAAGATAGCGGCTTTTGGCGGCTTCGTAAATTCTGGTAACCAGTTTGAAACCATCGACATCCGGCAAGTGTAAATCCAAAATGACCATTTGGGGCTGAAGGGTGTAGAAAAACTCCATTCCTTTTTTGCCATTTAGGGCAATAACGACTGGAATAGCCTGATCTTCTAATGCTTCTTTTATGCTAGAAGCAAACTCTGCATCAGCATCAATGATTAATACAAATGACTCCTTAGCCGGATAGCCCTCATTTGTACTTTCTTCTACTGCTGATTTTAAATGCGGGTTTTCTAGTGTGAAAAAGGCTGTCAATGTAGACATGAAGGTTTTTAATGAATCGACTGGGAGTAAAGCGGTGCTGTCTTCTGCAAAAAATTCCAGCTGCGTTCCGCAAAACTCAGACAGCTCCATCAGTCCAATGGTACCTGCAGTGCCTTTCATCGTATGTAAAAAACGGTAAACTTCCCGTTCTTGAACGTGTTGTTGGCCAAGCCATTTGGAAAAATCCTGTTCTATTCTAGTTGCCAACAATGCTTTATAATTTATTGGAGACATCTCGATCCCTCTTCTTTAAAAAAATATCTTGATGCTTACTATTATACTATATAGATTTCTCAGATGCTTTGTTACTCAACCATAATATGTAAAGTTGTGTATAAATAGAAAAATTATTGTGTTCATCTTGTAAAATTTTATCTTATTGGTTTTATTCTTACGAGGAGCGGCCGTTTAATGACGTCGGAACTCCATGAGTTCAACAAAAAAAACACTTCGATGGATTGAAGTGTTTTTTTATGGCCGCAAAGTCATCCAGCTGCCGACATGGTGAATGGCATTCCCTTTGTACGCTGGATTTCCTGCGTAATGGGCAGCGACTTTAGCAAGTTCCTGATTCATAAAGGCTTCGCCTTCTTCTGCAAAGGTGATGATGTTGCCTTCATCCGTAACGCCGGTTTCTACACCGATTACAATGCTTTTGCCATGACGTTGAGCCATAGCCATTTCGTTTTTGACAATGTCGATGATCATCGGTGCTGAATCACGGTAAGCCATGATGGTTACGCCAGCCGTATTGGCGATTAGCCACTCAGCCAGAAGGCCAGTGCCGTACGTATTTTTGTATTTAATCTCATCAAACCAAAAAGGCATATCGACTTCTAGCGGAAGAGCTAATTTTGCTGTACTTGTATTGGCTCTTTGAACAAGTGATTGAAAAGATTTGACAGTTGCGGCGCGACTGGTATTCCACCCGCTATATAGATAAGGTTCAACGTCTAAATGAACACCGGAAAATTGGGCATTTTTAGCTGTATTTTTTTGATAATCGATAAGCCAAGACATGAGTTGGTTTTGGTTTGTGTAACCTTTTGGCGCGACCCAGGAAGGGGCTCCGTCAAGGGCATAAATTTCAATTCCCATAGCTTTCGCTTTCCCGATGAAACTGCGATAAACGGCTTTTGAAATGTCTCGATCGATTTGGATATAGACCTTGTTCAGTTGTTTGTTTTCCAGGAAAGCTAATGTGCCGGCTTCATCGTTCACTACCATCCAAGGATTCCAAAGCCATGTAGCATGTACTTGCTGTGAAGGCTCATTTCCTTGAGCATTTCCTTGGCTGTTAAAAACGACCAATGAACATAATGCCATGACAATCACCACCGCTTTTTTTAACATTTTGCGTATTCCTCCATTCTGTCAGCCGAGGCCCAAAGAAGGGAAGCCTGGCAGCTTGACGACCGTGCACTGAGTAATCAGTGTGTAGGCTCATAGCTTTGCGTCCTTACCTTTCGGAAAAGTTTGCCTTTTTCAGATTATTTTTTCTTATTGTAACGCTTATGCCTGACTTTAGTCCAATTACTAAAAAACTATTAGTGGGCACTTGTCTAAAATTCATTTTTTTTAATAGATGCGGTTCGGTTATTAAGGCAACCTCTGCAGTATGATGAAAAATATAGCCGCCTTGGGAGTTGGCTAAAGCGCCGCTAAACAGGTATCATGAAAGCAACTGCGGCAGGTCGCAGGCCAGTTGGCTAAGCTCTATACTAACGAGTGGGGTATCAGCTTTTATAAAACTAATTTTTTGCGGAGGGGGATTCGAAATTGCCATACCAGTTAAGAAAAAACTTTAAACTATTTTCATTAAATTCAAATCCTGAATTGGCCCAGGAAATCGCGGATTTGCTCGGCTGCGAGCTGGGCAAAAGTTCCATCGCCCATTTCAGTGACGGGGAAATCCAAATCCACCTTAAAGAAAGTGTGCGGGGGGCAGAAGTCTATATCGTCCAGTCGACATCCCAGCCAGGCAATGAACATGTCATGGAGCTGTTGATCATGATCGATGCATTAAAGCGGGCATCCGCGGAAACGATCAATGTCGTCATTCCCTATTACGGCTATGCACGCCAAGACCGGAAAGCGAGTTCGCGTGAGCCGATTACGGCAAAACTGGTGGCCAATATGCTGGAAACTGCAGGCGCTACGCGCATCATCACGATGGATCTTCACGCTCCGCAGCTCCAGGGCTTTTTCGATATGCCGGTCGACCAGCTGCTGGGCGAAACGGTTTTAGCGGCGCATTTCCTGGAAAAAGGATTGAAAGATGTCATCGTTGTCGCACCGGATAACGGAGGCTTAGGAAGAGCGCGTAAACTGGCAAGCGATCTGGATGTGCCGATCGGCTTTATCGACAAACGCCGGATGAATCCGGGCGAGCCCGAAACGGTGAATATCGTCGGGGACATCCAAGGCAAAAACGTCATCATCATCGTCGACATCATCGACACGGCCTCCACGATCGCTTTGGCTGCCAATGTGCTCGTTGAAAGAGGCGCGAAAGCCGTTTATGCGTGCTGCACGCATGCTGTTCTTTCAGGGCAGGCGATTCAACGGATTGAAGAGTCATCCGTAACAGAACTGGTAGTCACCAATACCATCCGCATCCCGGAAGAAAAACGCATTTCGAAACTCACGATTCTTTCCGTCGCTCCTTTATTGGCCGAAGCGATTGAGCATGTTCATAACGAAAAACCGGTAACTCCGTTATTTGAGTAAATCGAAATAATTGAATAAATGTCTAAATGCCGGTTCAAAAAGAACTGGCATTCTTTTTTTATTGGAATGTTTAATAAATCGAATCCAAGCACTTGCAAATTATATACCCCCTATGGTATATTTTAGATACCCAAAGGGGTATTTAATTTTGAGGAGGAAGCGAATATGTCAAACGAAGTCACAGTATACTCAACGAATACATGCCCTTACTGCACGATGATGAAAAACTTCCTGGAACAGAATCATGTTCCATATACTGAAGTGAATGTGCAGCGCGATCCGGCGGCGGCTAACCGCCTCGTGCAGGCGACAGGCCAGATGGGCGTGCCGCAGACGAATGTCAACGGCCAATGGGTGCTTGGGTTCGATCCGAACCGCGTCGCTGAATTATTGAACAAATAAGGGGTGAGGGGCATGCGGTATTCAAAATCGGTGAAGAATCGGATCGCCCGTGTGGATGGCCAGCTGGCCGGTGTTGTCCGCATGCTCGAAGAACAGCGCGGCTGTGCGGACGTCGTTGCACAGCTCAGCGCTGTCACCCATGCGCTTGACCGCACACTGGGCGCCATCGTCAGCGAGAATCTGGAACGGTGCCTGGAGGAAAGCGGCGCGCCGGATGATGATCTGGACATTAAAGTGAAAAAAATGATTGAGCTATTGATGAAAACAAACTAAAACCAAAACCACTAGGAGGAATTATTGATGAAATCTATTACAGCTGAAGAATTGCAGGCATTATTAAAAGAAGGCAAACAAGTGAACATTATTGACGTGCGTGAAGCGTCGGAAGTGGCGGGCGGGAAAATCCCCGGTGCCGTGAATATGCCTTTGGGCTTATTGGAATTCAAGATGAACGAATTGGACAAATCGAAAGAATACTATATCAACTGCCTATCCGGCGGACGCAGCGGTTCCGCTTGCCAGTTCCTGGACAACCAGGGCTATAACGTAACAAATGTCGAAGGCGGCATGATGGCATGGGACGGCGACGTCGAATAATGAAAAAGCGATTGGTATTGGTGCTGGCGGTTTTAGGCGCATTGCTGCTGTCGGCATGCGGCCAAGACTCCGGCTATGAGACGATCCAAATCGATGAAGTTGCCGCGAAACAAGAGGCGGGCTTTACCGTCTTAGACGTGCGCGAAGCATACGAATACGAGCAAGGGCATATCCCGGGAGCGGAGAACAAACCGCTCAGCTTGCTGCAAAGCGGAGATTTTGAAGGCTTGCAGAAAGACGCGAAATACGTCGTGATCTGCCAGTCAGGTAACCGCTCGAAAGAAGCGAGCGAAGGGTTGCTAGAAGAAGGCTATGAGTTCGTCAACGTGGCCCAGGGCATGTCTTCGTGGGAAGGCGCCGTGGAATAACGGACGGCTTTTAAATAATACAAATCAAGAAGATGCCTGTTCCGCTTTTGCGGGAGGGGCATTTTTTATTTGTGTAAAAAGGGGCTGTTTGGGCGCATCTCCTCTATATAGAAAGTGACTGCGTGTGCGATTCCGCCAGGCGGCACGGACAAGAGGAGGGGGAGGGCAATGGCACAGGAAGTTGTAATCCGGAAAGTGGCACATGAGATCTACGGGGAGTTGTATCAGTTTTTGGCGGTCGATGCAGAGGCCGGGACGCAGGAGGCGGTGGATCCCTATGAAGCAGGGTTGCTTCAGCGGGCGGCACCGCTAGAACCAACGCCGGAATTGCTGTACATCACGTCCAAGCGCGGAGCGGAAGCGGAAGGCTATTACAAGGGAGAGCGTTTCGTCGTCAAGCTGGGATCGAAGTTCGCAGCGTCGACTTCGCCGAAATGTCCGAAAAAATACGTGCGCCTGCGGGAAGAGCTGCTGCTCAGCAAGCTGCTCATTCCGTTGCACGGAAGGTTGCTGGTAATGGAAGACATCGAGTTCGACAGCCCGATGTCGGCGATGGGAGCGGCAATCGGCGGCTGGGTCAGGGGGACGCATGATTGGAAAAAGCTAAAGAAAAAGTAGAGAGAATCAATTTTTCAGCCGGAAACTGTGGAAAAGTCTCTAACTATTTTCAGAAATGAGTTATCCACCTGTGGATAAAGAGACGAAGCCTACCGTAACGGGAAAGTTATCCCCGATTTTGGCTGAATCTATCCACATACGCAAGAATCCGTTAGCAAGTAAACCGCCCTTCCATTGTCAGAAGTACTGGAAATGGAAGGGCGGTTTTTTGATTTTGGTATAAAAGATGAAAGAATTTGAAAAGAATTGAAGAAATGAACAGCAAAAAAATCCTTCAGCCGAAGGATTTTTTTATTTGCCGGCTGCGTCCGCCTTTTACAGCTTGCCGCCTGCTGCGGGAACATGTTTCCGCAGCGGTATGAGCTGCTTCGCATCCGGCACCTCAACGGCCTGTTCGCGCTTCAATTGGAAATGGTTCATGGCGTTGCCGATCGTTTCGGCGCGCTTATTGAGTTCAGGTTCATGCAGGTCGATAAAGTCGATGGCAATCGAGCTGTCCGAAATTTCGATAAGGCGCACGGCTTGTTCATCGAGCACAGCAGCAATCTGCAGGAAATGCCATTGCTCGCGCGCGGCCGTGGAGTTGATGTGGTTATGGCCGTTGATGTAGAGGCCGCTGCCCATCTTTTTGCTCAGGATGTCCCAGACAGGGATGTTCGGATGGATGCTGCGCTTGTCGACCGTGGAATTGGCCGTGGTGCCGTGGACGGGATGGTGGCCAAAGACGATGAGCGGTTTGTCGGTGGTGCCCGCCACGGTGTTTTCGAGCCATTCGAGCTGCTCGGCGTCTAGCGTGCCGCCCCAGTCCGTGAAATCTTGTTCTCTTGCCGTATCGAGGAACGCCAAGGCAACGGTGTCGGTTTCGATCATATGGAAGCGCGGCTGCCCGGTCGCAGCCAATACTTCCCGGCGGCTCATGGCATAGGCGTCATGATTGCCAACGACTTGAATGAACGGTTTTTGGTGTTCGCTGATGATAGCGTAAACTTCCTCGAATTCATGGCGCCAGCCGAAATTCGTCAAGTCGCCGATGGATACGTAGAGATCGGCCGGTATCGAAAAGAATTGTTCCAGGAAACGCGCGTAGAACACATCGCGGTCTTCTGCGATATGGGCGCAGTCCTCTTCAATCGCTGGATAATGCAAATCTCCCATCACGGCAATCCTCATATTCGTCTCCATCCCCTCTCAATGGTTTCTGTGTCCAGTATGGCAGGCGATTGCTGAGGGGCTGTAAAGGGAGCGTAAAGGTTTGTAAAGTTTCTGTGGCAGAAAATTTCACAAGGCTTATTCACTTAGGGACGAAAATTTTATAGATTCCATAAAATTCCAAATGCAAGAAGTTGTCGGTCTGCTATGCCGTTCAATTATAATAGCGGAAAGGGGGGGTTGGCATGGAACAGCAATGGCAACGAGCGGCTGAGGCGCTGGACCGCATCAAGGTAACGGAAAATCCCAATAACGAACCAGTCACAATCGAAGGGGTGGTGGATGGATTCCGCTGCATCGGCGTCGGCACGGATGCGGCAGTATTCCAATCGCTGTCGGCCCCAGGCTACGCATTCAAGATCTACGCGGAAGGCAAGAAAGACAAGCTCCAAGCGGAGGCGGAAGTTTACAGCAAGCTCGGCTCGTCGCCTTATTTCTCGGAATGCTACGGCACGACGGATCGCCTGTTGGTGCTGAAGTTCGAGGAAGGGCTGACGCTGTTCGACTGCCTGCTGCAAGGCGTCCGCGTCCCGGAACAGGTGATCAAGGATGTTGAAAATGCAAGGTCATACGTGCGGGAACGCGGGTTGAATCCGCGGGATATCCATTTGAAGAACATCCTCTTGCAGAACGGCCGCGCCAAGCTGCTCGATGTATCGGAATACATCAAGCCCGGCAACGATTTCCGCTGGGAGCATCTTTTTAAGGCCTACCGTGAGTATTACCCACTCATCGAAGGCACCCCGATGCCGTTCTGGCTGCTCGACACAATCCGTAAATGGTACCACCATTGGACCAAATACGCGCCGTCGTTCGAAGAGTTTATGCGCATCGTCTCCAAGCAGGTCAATTACCGAAAATAACTGCATAAATAAAAACGGATCCTGCCGATCGGGCAAGGTCCGTTTTTTGCGTTGTTAAGCAAAAGGGCGGCATGCAGGAGTTTTGCGTCTTTTGGCGAACAATATTCCATAGAAGTTAGAAAAAAGGAGGCATTCCATGTTTGCAGAAGTCAGTGACGTGTTCAAAAATTACGCAGATGCGGTGTTTGAAAAAGACGTCGATAAATTCCTTTCCGGCTACGCGCCGGATGTCCATCTCTACGATTGTTGGAACAGCTGGGAGTATAACGGAATTGAGGAATGGAAGACTGCCGTAACGGAATGGTTCGGCGGCCTGGAAGAAGGTGTGCTGCTGCGAACGGAATTGTTTAATGAATTCAGCAAAGAAAATGCAGAACTTGCACACGTGCGTGGCAGCATGAGTTTTGCTGCAGTTGATAGGGACGGCCAGGAACTGCGGAAGATGGTCAATCGCTTTACCTTCATGCTGGAAAAAGTGAATGGGTCTTGGCGAATCATCCACGAACATTCGTCTCTGCCGATCAGTACAGAAGACGACAAAGCGATTTTTGGATGAACGCAAGTCTCTAATTGTCGGGAAGAACAGGAAAACGCCTTTGGCCCGTTGAGATTCGGCCCAAGGCGTTTTGCATTGGAAGTTCTATCGGCTTTCATCCGCTTGGAGCAGCTGCCGGTTTCTGAACAACACCAGCACCGGCCCAAGAATCGGACTCCAAGCGAGCGCTTTATGTTTCGCGTCCGGATAAAAGCGGTAGACGCTATAGACGGATAGTCCCCATAGCACGAACCAGTCTACGGTCATGACCGACACCAGGCTGGAAGCGAAAAAGGCTTCTTGGTAGGCTGCCAGTGAAAATCCCTGGAGCAGCGTCAGCCCATTACCGGCCCATAGCACGATCAATGCGCCGAGCCAGATCCGAGAAGATAGAAAACGCACGAGCCATTTAGGTGTCCGCAACTTTTTTTGCGGCGGCTTCGCGCCGAAAGCGAAATACGGCAGCAAGGCGAAAGCTCCGATGACGAATGATGCAACGGCTGCCGGCCATGCCGGCCATCGCTGGCGGTCATTGAGCAACAGTAGCGTCAAAAACACTGCTGGAAATAGGCCAAGGGAATTGAATACCGCGAGGACAAGCGGATCAATGTCCGCCAATTGCCCACTGAAGATTTGGGACAGGATGGGGTCGCTGTTGCCGCCGGGGGCAAGGAACACGGCATAGCCGATCAACGCGAGCCAAATGGCAAAGAAAATCACGGTCATCACCTCTTTTTAATTTCATCATACAGGATGAGAAGGGAAGCCGCTACGCGGGGGCAGGAAAAGTAGAAATCCGGCAAAAGGCTAGGAATTCAAAGGGGTGCTGTCGAAATAGATGGATAGAACAAAACAGAGGAGGAAGAAAAATGAACGATTTAACGAAGAAAAGACTGAAAGCGATGCTGATTGATATGGCTGTGTCATCTGCTGTGTCGGCTGCATTAGAGCCGCTTGTCAAAAAGAAAGTGAAAAGCGACTTTGTCCCTAACGTCATCATGCCATCCGTTGTTTTATGGGGCTTGGAAGCGGCGGAGATTGGCCTCGCTGGTCAGACGCTCGGCCAGAAGGCGATGGGCATCAAGATCGTCACAAAGGATGGCGGCAAACCGACAACGTGCCAGCTGCTGAAACGCGCCATGTATCGCGATTCATTCAGCAGCATCAGCTATTTGAAAGACCGCAAAAGCTTCGAAGAGAATGGCGGGGCGGTGTTCCCGCACGACCGCTACGCAGGGACGCTCGCCAAAGAACTCTAATCAAAGGGGGAAAGGGCCATGAAACTGTATAAGGAATTGGCGGAATGGTGGCCGCTCATGTCGCCGCACACGGAATACCAGGAAGAGGCGTCGCTGTATGTGGAGATCATCCGGCGCCATCACCCCGCCGCGAAAAAAGCGGTGGAATTCGGCTCCGGGGGCGGCAGCAATGCTTTTTACCTGAAGCAGCATTTCGCTATGACGTTGAGCGATTTGTCTGAAGACATGCTCGAGGTAAGCCAGAAACTGAATCCGGAGCTGCCGCATCTCCGAGGCGATATGCGCACCGTCGACGCAGGCACTGGCTACGACCTGGTGTTCATCCACGACGCCATCATGTATTTCACGGAAACAGCCGATCTGATTGCGGTGATGGAAAACGCTAGAAGGCATCTTCAGGAGGAAGGCATCCTGTTCATCATGACCGACCAGTTCACGGAAACGTTCCAGCCCACGACGAACCACGGCGGCACCGACGACGGGGACCGCGGCATGCGCTATTTGGAATGGACATTTGACAGCGATCCGCACGACCATGTGACCGAAACGGAATACCTGTACATCCTGAAAGAAGGCGGCAACATCACGCGGGAACATGACAGCACGCGCTCCGGCTTGTTTTCCATGGCACAATGGCAAGCGCTGCTCGAGCAGGCGGGTTTTCAGGTGGAATTCGAACGCGTGGCGTACTCATCTGAGCCGGGAAATTATTTTGCGATCGTGGCAAAGCAGGCAACATAAGCGGAGGGCGGCGTATCTTTCCTCAGACCAAAGCCTGAACTTGGCCCCTTTGTGAGCGGAATAGTAACAGCCTCCTTGTGTGGTAGATATACTGATGTTAGGAGAAAGACGGAATCTACATATAAGAGGGGCTGTTGAAGATGGAGAAATACCGCATTGATCAAAGCAAAGGGATGGAGTTCGGGATTTACACGCTGGGCGACCATTTGCCGGATCCGCACACAGGCAACCGCATCACTGCCGGGGAACGGATCAAGGAAATCATCGAAATGGCGAAGCTTGCGGACCAAGCGGGGTTGGATTTCTTCAGCGTCGGCGAAAGCCATCAGGAGTTTTTCGCGACGCAGGCGCATACGGTTGTGCTGAGCGCGATTGCGCAAGCGACGAAGAACATCAAAGTGGGAAGCTCGTCGACAATCATCAGCACGTCCGATCCGGTGCGGGTCTACGAGGATTTTTCGACGATCGATTTGATTTCGGAAGGGCGCGCGGAAATCATCGCGGGGCGCGCTTCGCGCATCGGGCTGTTTGAACTGCTCGGCTATAACGTTCAGGATTACGAAGAATTATACGAAGAGAAATTCAACCTCCTGCTGGAAATCAACCGGCAGGAAAAGCTTAATTGGAGCGGGAAATTCCGTGCATCGCTGCGCGACGCCGAAGTCATCCCGCGCCCGCACGACGGCTCATTGCCGATTTGGCGTGCAGTCGGCGGCCATCCGTCGAGCGCAGTCAAGGCCGGACAGGCAGGCGTGCCGATGATGCTCGCTACACTCGGCGGACCGGCTGAAAGCTTCGGGCATTCGATTGATGTCTACCGCGAGGCGTTGGCTGAAAACGGCTTCGATCCCGCCGAGTTCCCGGTCGCGACGGCCGGCTTTTTCAACGCCGCCGAAACGACCCAGCAGGCTTTTGAGGAAAGTTACCCACATGTGGATAAAGGCATGATGCGCACGAACGGCCGAGGTTTTCCACAACCTCACTTTATGCAAGGCGCGCATCCCCACCACGTGATGAACATCGGCAGCCCGCAGCAGATCATCGAAAAGATCCTCTACCAGCACGAAGTGTTCGGCCACCAGCGCTATATCGCCCAAATGGATTTTGGCGGTGTGCCGTTCGGCCGGATCGAGCGCAACATCGAGCTCATCGCGACCGAAATTCTGCCAGCTGTGAAAAAATACACTGCGGTAAAATAAATACGAAACCCAAAAACGGCTCATTCCCAGTGGATGAGCCGTTTTTTTGCGTTCAATCGAAATCTTTCTTTTCCCATTCATCATCCGGAATCTCCAGGTCTTCTCCTGAAAAGCGCTCTTCTTTGAACGGATCGCCGTTCAAATGGAAGCCGTTCTGTTCCCAGAAGCCCGGATGGTTCTCGTCAACGAATTCGATGCCGCGCACCCATTTGACGCTTTTCCAGAAATACAGATGCGGCACGACAAAGCGCAGCGGATAGCCGTGCTTGGCGGTCAACGGTTCACCGTCCAATGAATGAGCGAGCAGCACGTCTTCGCGGTCCAAATCACTGAGCGCGACGTTCGTCGTGTAGCCGTAATCACCGTGCAGCATGACGTATTGGCTGTTCGGCGTGACGCCAAGCGCTTTCATCAAGTCCTGGAACTTCACGCCGGTAAACGAATTATCAAAGCGCGACCAGCGCGTCACGCAGTGGATGTCGCGCTGTACCGTCGTCTGCGGCAGTTCCAAAATGTCGTTATACGACAGCGTCACTTCTTGACCGACGCGGCCGTAGATTTTCAGTGTCCACTCGTCCATGTCGTACACCGGCACTTCGCCTTCGTGCAACACGGGAAAGCGCTCGGTCAGCACTTGGCCAGGTGGCAAACGATCAGCGAGTTCAGGGTCGGCCACCGGCACGCGCGTCCGTTTGATGCGGTCTGCTTTGTTCAATTTCATCCAATCCCTCCTTGCACATAAAAAACTCCCCCTCGCGAGAGGAAGAGTTAGCGCAGCAGCAGAACAGACTCTCCCTCATCTTTCAAAGCATCGCTGCTTTGTTGGATTTGGCACCATACTAGTCAAACTAGCGGTTGCCGGGCGTCATAGGGCCAGTCCCTCTGCCTCTCTTGATAAGGTTACGTAATTTTATGTAATTTTTCTGATAAGACTCATTCTATCCAATTTGCCGCGGCATGACAATAATGTTGAAGAATTTATTTGAATAAAGTCTTATTCAATGAAGAAAAATCAGCTTCCTTCTATAAGATGATGAAATGAGCTGATAAGGTTTCATTGGCTAGACATGACGCAAGTAAATTTGATACAACGCATGAAAAAGTTTCTTTCATGCGGGCGGCGAAGTGCTACAGAATCTATAGTTTTTAAGCGACCGAAGATGCTTGGCGTTCAGCCGCGAAAAATGTCTTTCTACTTATAAGAAGATGAATTGGGCACGTAAGCTTTTTCTTTTTTTAAAGTGCTTATCCAGCATAGGCGCGGCTAAGGGCTGGGCGAAGCAATGAGACGGTGAACTTTCCGGCTTATTGCGGGAAACGTGCCCAAAGCGTCCGCAGCGTTATTCAACAGCTTGCATCTTTAGAACAACTTCAAGAAGAAAAAAAGAATTTTAAGTTTTTTAAAAAAAGAGTGATCTAAAAAAGAATCACGTGCGTTTTGTAGTCAGAATCAAATAAACCACAGAGAAAAAGGAGATGTTCATTTATGAAAATCAACAAATTATTAGTAGCTCTTCCATTAACACTAGCCCTATTGGTGCCGACAGCGGCATTGGCTGACAGCCACGGAACACATTCAACTACTCCAGCATCTAGCGAAGTCGGAGCAGGAACAGCAACACCGGCCGGCGAACTTCGCATCGCGCTTGATACCGTTTTGACGGAGCATGCATTCTTGGCAGTAGAAGCTATGAGAAAAGGCGTTGACGGAGCAGAAGACTTCGATCAGGCATCCGGCGCATTGCTTGCAAACGCTGATGATTTAAAAGCGGCAGTCGCTTCTGTATACGGCGATGAAGGTGCAGCTCAATTCGACGAAATCTGGAAATCGCATATCGGCTATTTCGTGGATTACGTAACAGCAACAGCGAATGACGACCAAGCTGGAAAAGACCAGGCATTGGCTGAACTTGAAGAATACAAAAAAACACAATCTGAATTCTTCGATACGGCAACTGAAGGCCGCTTGCCAGCAGCAGCGGTGAGTGAAGGCTTGGATATGCACATTAACCAATTGATAAAATCGTTTGACGCTTACGTTGCGGGAGACTTTGAAACTTCATACGCACTTGAACGCGAATCGATCCAGCACATGAGCATGTTCGCTGAAACCCTGTCAATCGCGATCACGGACCAATTTGCTGACAAATTCGAAAACACAAACCCGGACACTCCGGCAATCGATCTACGCGCTTCGTTGAACACAACGTTCACTGAGCATGCTGGATTAGCGATAATGGCAATGCAAGACGGTGCTGATGGCGCTGAAAGCTTCGACCAGGCAGCTGCTTCTTTATTGGCAAATGCTGACGATTTAACTGCTGCAGTAACATCCGTTTACGGCGAGGAAGCTGGAGCAGCATTCGATGAAACATGGAAATCACATATCGGCTACTTTGTGGATTACGTAGTAGCAACAGGTGAAGGCAATGCTGAAGGGCAAGAAAAAGCAAAAGCTGAACTTGACGAGTACATTGTTGAACAAGCAGCACTTCTTGATGGCGCAACTGAAGGCCGCGTACCTGCTGCAGCTCTTGAAGAAGGCTTGACTGCACACGTCAGCCAATTGCTAGCATCATTCGATTCTTATGTAGCTGGCGACTATGACGCAGCATACAGCTCTATGCGTGAAGCATACGCGCACATGACAATGCCTGCAGCTGGCTTATCAGCAGCAATCGTTGACCAGTTCCCTGAGCAATTCGGTGAAGCGGCAATGCCATCTGAAATGCCGAAAACAGGCATGGGCGGCACGGAGTCATCAACATTGCCATTCATGTGGATCCTTGCAGGCCTAATGCTTGCTGGATTGACAACTACTATCGCACTTCGCACACGCAGACAACAATAAAAGAAACAGTTGGAAGAGCTAGCCTTAATTGGCTAGTTTTTTGTGTTTTAATACTTATGATTGTAATTTGGTTGCAAAGGCAGAAAAGCAAAAAGGCATGCACCCTTAACTAACAGGTACATGCCTCTAACCAGACTAAATCACATAATTTAATAATCACATAGAAAGCAGTGTAGCTTGAATATTACCAAGTGATTAAACTGCCGCTTTCGGGTTCATTCCATACTCATTCGAAGCCGGTTCACTGTCTGTAACAGTGAAAACCAATAAAACAATTGCCCCAACAAGCGGGATCAAAGTAATGAGAACCCACCAGCCACTTTTGCCAATATCATGAAGTCGGCGGACAGTCAGAGATAAACCTGGGATAATAATTAGAAAATAAAAAAGAGTGCTAAGTACGCCCATGCCTGCTGCAGCTCCGAATGCAATATCAATTACTGACAATACAATGGTTGTAATAAACGTTATTAAAGCAAACATCCAGTATTCGGTCCGTCTAGAACGGTCGCTGAAATTAAATGCTTTTTTAAATGCACTGATAAACCATTTCAAAATTTTTCCTCCATTCTCAAATCTTTAATTATTATAACTGTATGGTAAAATTTTGTATATATTTTTTATGAATAAATTCTATGTCTTTTAAATCCTGATATCATCAGTTTTAAAGGCTTCAATTTTGTTTGTTTTTCTTCAAAACCAAAGAAGTTGGACTTTATGAAAGAATCTCAGTTCCAAACTTTATTGGAAAATTTAGTGTTAAAGTACTAACTTATGAAAAGTGGAAAAGGTCTTGATATTGGTAGTTAATTCCAAGGGGGAGGATAGACATTTGAAAGCTATCATAATTGTATTTTCATTTATCGTTTCAATGACTGCAGCCATTTTTATTTAAAAAAAGAAAAAGAAAAAAAGTATCAGTATTTTTTCAGCCCTCATTTTAAATACGTTGATCTTAGGAATCGCTTTTTCAATTCTATATACTAAGGAGTTGAAAATTTTTGGAATAGGAGATTCAAAGATTTACTACGTAATCTTCGCGATTTCAATCATTACTTGGATTAATGCCATAGTAATTCAATATGTAAAGCCTACCCATCCGGCAACGTGATTGCGAAAGGAAATCGAAAGTAACACACTTATCAATAAGTTGTATTCACTTTAATCAGTTCAGGATTAGCCCCTAGCTTCTTTTGTTGTTTTAATACGGCTTTTTGATGGGGGGAAAGACGGCTAATCTTCGGTGCCGAGCAGTATATCCCTGTTGGCTAAAAATGCAAAAAGCTGAGAAACTCTAATTTTCCTAGAGTACCTCAGCTTTTTTACCGTGTTCATCATTCGGGGGTCAGTTCAACTCCGCATTCCATCCTACTCTCCTTTCAATCATGCAATAATATAACACCTCATCCATCTCTAAAAAAATATTAAATTGATTTAACCAGATTTTAACTTTGAGCCGTAATAATAAAACCATCGACTGTTAGTGTTTTCCATAAATTCGAATCTAAAGAAAGGGGGAACTCCTTATGATGATTGATACCCGTGTTCCACATATTACGGTCATTGAAAAAAAGGAACATTGGGATAAGGTGATAAATGAATTTCCTGTGAATGATGTTTACTACACCTATGAGTATTGTGAGTGGAATGCACAAAAAGAGAACGGACAGGCAAAGCTCGTGTATTTTGAAAATGATCTAGGAAGGGTAATTTATCCCTTCATCCTGCGAAGAATCGACCACTATACAGAAAAGCCGATCTACGATATCACTACTCCATATGGTTATGGGGGGCCGTTGATTTCCGGAGAGGAAGAAGTTCTTGAGGAATTCACTAGTGGGTTCCGCGATTATTGTTTGGAAATGGATGTTGTTTCAGAAGTCATTAGACTGCACCCTCTCTTAAATAATGCGAGCTACCTTGGCGGCTATTGCAAGTTGAATTATATCCGAAAGACCACTGCCGTCGATTTATCGGGAAGTTTAACTCAAATCCAGCAAGAATACAGCCAGATGACCAAACGGAATATTAAGAAAGCATTATTCAATAATCTCTATTGCAAAAAAGTAAATAAGAGCAACGAAAATATTGAAACCTTCTTGAATCTGTATAATGCCACGATGAAGCGCAAAGAGGCTGCCGAGAGTTATTACTACTGTTTTTCGTCCATCCAAAAGCAGCTTATGGATACATCCGTCTCCAAAACGCATCTCTTATTTATCTACTCAGGCGAAAAAGTCATAGCTGCAGCCATTCTTTATACCACAAAATATTTTGCTCATTATCATTTGGGTGCTTCGGATAAAAATTATTTAGACTTGCGGCCAAATAATTTGCTCTTCAACTCCATGGTAGTATTGGCTAAAAAAATGAACTGCAGCTTATTGCACTTAGGTGGTGGGTATCAGGAAAGTGACAGTTTGTTCAAATACAAATCATCTTTTACCAATGACAATAATTACGATTATTTTTTGGGCACCAATATCTATAACCTGCAGATTTATGCCGAATTAGTAGAAATGGCAGCAAGTCGATCCTGCTTAACGGAAGGCTATTTCCCGTTATACCGAAACAATTGAGATTAGACGAAATGATTTAGCGGAGATTCATAATAATTGGGAAGAGGTGAAACATATGAATATTCAAGGAAAAAAAGTGACGCTGCGCGCTTTGGAAAAAGCCGATATGGAGAGCTTGAGAAGTTTTCATAACGATCCGGAAATCGGCAATTTGCTTGGGGGGTGGTCCCATCCCATTTCGTCGGACCAGCAGAACAAATGGTTTGACGGATTGGCATTTGACGGCCATCATCTGCGTTTTGCAATCGAGACCCCTATCGATGGCTTCATAGGCATCTCAACCATAACGAATATCGATTTCAAAAACCGTTCAGCGTACCACGGCATACTGATTGGAAAAAAGAATATGCAAGGCCATGGATATGGACGGGATACGGTGATGGCGACTATGAAATATGCATTCGAAGAACTGCAGCTGCATCGGTTGGATGGCGATATCGTCGAACATAATGTACCTTCTTATAATCTCTACGTCCAAAAATGCGGATGGAGGGAAGAAGGCAGAATACGTGAGCATGCTTACAGGAACAATCGGTACTATGATCGGATTATCGTTGGCATCCTGAAAAGCGAGTATGAAGAACTTTGCAGGCAAAACAATTATTGGAATGAAGAAAAAAGTGAACTAACAATAAATCGCTGAAGCAGCTTAACGCTGCTGAAAGGATGGAGGGAAATCCATGACCGGAAAACTAGAAGGAAAAGTAGTTGTTATTACGGGTGCTGCAGGTGCACTTGGAAGAACCGCGGCGGAACTGCTGCTTCAAGAGGGAGCGAAGGTAGCGTTGGTCGATATTAACCAAAAGGCTCTGACCGCGTTGGTCGAAAGCCTGAGCTCCAAGGGAGAGGTGCTCGGGTTGGTATCGAATTTGAGCGATGAAGAGGAAGTGGCGCTTTATGTAAAGCAAGTCATTCAGGAATGGGGAAGAATCGACGTATTTTTGAATAACGCTGGGATTATCGGGAAAATAGCGCCGCTGATTGAGCAGACAATAGAAGATTTTGAAGCAATCATTAATATTAATGTGCGCGGCGTCTTTTTAGGCCTAAAGCATATATTGCCTATTATGACTGCTCAAAAAAGCGGAAGCATCATCAATACTTCTTCGGTTTCCGGACTTATGGGAAGCAGCGGAAATTCTCTGTATTCGGCTTCCAAGCATGCCGTTGTTGGACTTACTAAAACGGCAGCACTAGAAGTAGCGAAAGATTCGGTCCGTGTTAATTCAATCCACCCGGCACCGTTGGATTCGGACATGATGAAGGCGATTGAAGAAGCAGTGAACGTCAACAACCCTTCTGCCGTAAGAAATAATATTTCTTCCCGCATCCCTTTGGGGCGTTATGGAAATATGGAGGAAGTTTCTAAGCTGGTATTATTTTTGGCTAGTGATGATTCTCAGTTCATTACCGGAAGCCAGTACAGAATAGATGGCGGCATGGGAGCGCGCTGAATCACTCTGATTGCATTCTTTAAACGAAGTGGATTCGGCACTCATTTGCACAATTTCATCAGGTTCCCTTCTACAGGGAAAAGGCCCTCCAGTGGAGGGCCTTTTCTTCCCAAAATATCTCTAGCGTATATACTTCGTTCTTGGATATCTGAACTTCTCACAAAGCTATTAGTTCAAGTTCACAATGCGTCTTTTTCTAAAGGTATCACAAACCAGAATACGTAACGGCCATTTTTAAAATCCAATCCGATTGCGCCTTTATGGAGCTCGATAATTTCCTTCGAGATCGCCAATCCGAGGCCGCTTCCGCCAGTGTCCCGATTTCGTGAAGGGTCGGTGCGGTAAAAGCGTTCAAATATTTTTTCTGCATCCGTTTCCGAAATTTCCTGGCCTTCACTGGTGATGGACACACGATAGTCGGTTCCGGAAATTTTTCCCTCTATCTGGATTGGGGCAGCGCCTTCGTAATAACGGATGGCGTTATCGATGATATTGCCCAAAACCTGCTGGATGCCGCCATTGTAGACGCCGACAATTCCTGGCACAGCCTCGATTTCGACATGGATGTTCTTTTCCTGAAGCCGCCAATGGAACATTTCAACCGTTTGCCGGATGGTTTGGCTCATTTCTTCCTGCTTTATTTCCATCAATATTTCCGTGGCGGCAATATCCCATTCTTTTAATTGTTCCAACTGCTCCACC
>DATISS010000109.1:0-54229 GCA_035468565.1 Planococcus sp. (in: firmicutes) | reverse complement strand
TTTTTTGCACGTCGGGCAAGTTACGCCGATATGCTTGACGATCGCTTTTGTATTGCGGCATTCCGGGAAATTGCTGCATGCCATGAATTTGCCGTAGCGCCCAAGTTTATAAACCATCGGAGATCCGCAAAGTTCACAGTCTTCGCCAGCAGGCTCATCTTTGATCTGCACTTTCTCCATTTCATTTTCAGCCACTTCAACGTGTTTCTCAAAATCTTTGAAGAACACATCAATGATTTTCCGCCAGTCGATTTCGCCTTCTTCCACACTGTCCAGATCGTGTTCCATTTTGGCGGTAAACTCGATATTCAGGATATCCGGGAAAAATTCGAGCACGAGCGCATGGACGATTTCACCCAGTTCTGTCGGGATAAATCGTTTCGCATCAAGTGCGACGTATCCGCGCTTCTGGATTGTATCAAGCGTCGGGGCGTAAGTTGATGGACGGCCTATTCCCAGCTCTTCAAGAGTCCGCACGAGACGGGCTTCGGTAAAGCGTGGAGGAGGCTGGGTGAAATGCTGTTTCGGCTCGATGCCGACAGCTTTTACAATATCACCTTCCGCCATTTCAGGCAAAATATTGTCTTTGTCCTCCGCCTGGTCATCGGTTCCTTCAATATAAAGCTTCATGAATCCAGGGAACTTCACCTGCGAACCGTTTGCGCGGAATACCGCCTCGCCGTTCTGCAGTTCCGCCATTACTGTATCAAGGACTGCAGGAGACATCTGGCTTGCTACAAAACGGTCCCAGATCAATTTGTACAAACGGTGCAAATCACGCGACAAAATGCTTTTCATCGATTCCGGCGTACGCATTACACTTGTCGGGCGGACCGCTTCGTGGGCATCCTGCGACTTCGCCGACTGCTTCGCTGCTGTTGTCTTGGTCGCGTAATCGTTGCCATAATTGCTGTTGATGAAATCGAGCGCATCTTTTTTAGCCGTATCCGAAATACGGGTTGAGTCTGTCCGCATATAAGTGATCAAACCCGTAATGCCTTCTTTGCCTACCGAAATACCTTCGTATAGCTGTTGGGCAAGCATCATCGTCTTTTTCGCACGGAAATTCAATTTGCGGGCAGCCTCCTGCTGGAGGGATGAAGTTGTAAAAGAAGGGGAAGGATTTCTCTTTCTTTCCTTTTTAACAACGCGGTTTACGTTAAAATCGTCGCCTTTGATGGTCGCCATCACGGCCTTGACATCTTCTTCGTTCTGCAATTTCAACTTCTCTTTCACATTGCCGTAGAATTGGGCTTCAAATTTCTTTTTCTCTTTTTCGAATTCGCCTGTGATGGACCAATATTCTTCCGGTTCGAAATTCTTGATTTCGTTTTCCCGGTCGATGACCAAACGCAGCGCGACAGACTGCACGCGGCCAGCCGATAAGCCTTTTTTGACTTTCTTCCAAAGCAGCGGACTGATACTATAGCCGACCAAACGGTCAAGTATGCGCCGTGCCTGCTGGGCATCCACCAAATCCATATCGATTTTTCGCGGATGCTTGAACGATTCTTTGATAGCGTCTTTCGTAATTTCGTTGAATACGACTCGGCAATCTGAATCCTGGTCGACGCCTAGCGCAGTAGCCAAGTGCCAGGCAATTGCTTCACCTTCGCGATCCGGGTCAGCTGCCAGAAAGACTTTTTTCGCTTTTTTCGCTTCTTTTTTCAGGTCCTGTAAAATCGGCCCTTTTCCTCTGATTGTTATATAGCGGGGTTCGTAATTATTTTCGACATCCACACCCATTTGGCTTCGTGGCAAATCACGCAGATGGCCGAGCGATGCCCGGACTTTGTACTTTTTACCTAAATAGCGTTCAATTGTTTTCGCCTTTGCGGGCGACTCGACTATGACCAAAAACTCCGACATGACTATTCCTCCTCATAGAGGTTTCTTAAAATTATCTAAAAGAATTACCTGTTGCAAAATGTATAACAGATTTTACCGGAATGCAAGGCTTTTCATTTTACTGAATTATTTTTCAACTGTCAGCTGGCGGTATTCATCCAGAATTTGCTCACCGTTCCATACCGGTTTTGCGCCTTCCGCGATGAGTTTATGCGGCCCTTCCGACAACCCGGAAAAGATGTCGCCAGGCACCGCAAAAATGTCCTTGCCGTGGTCAAGGGCGTGCTCAATCGTACTCAGCGTACCGCTTTTCACTTGCGCTTCTGTCACCAACACCCCTTGGGACAATCCGCTGATAATCCGGTTTCGCATTGGAAAGTTCCAGCGTTTCGGCTGCATATAAGGGGGATATTCAGTTAGCGATAAAAATTTTTCTTCTATTATAATATTCAGCGCAGCGTTTTCTTTTGGGTACGGATGCAAAAATCCGCTGCCGGCGACCGCAATTGTCTCACCGCCGGAATTTATGGCGATTTCATGGGCCATCGCATCGGCCCCTTTGGCCAAACCGCTAACGATTAAAAATTCATGCTGGGTTAAAACGGGCAATATTGTGTCCATCGCTTTGCGGGAATAGGCTGAAGCCTTACGCGAGCCGACGACGGCTATCTTTTGGGGCGCGAGCAGCAATTCTGTCCGGCCTTTGGCGTAAAGGATAGCTGGAGGATCGATCAGTTCCAGCAATGATTCGGGGTAATGCGGGTGAAGAAAAGATATGGGGGTTATCTTGTGTTTTTCAAAGAGGCTTTCAAAAGGGAGATCGAGTGCTTCCGTATAGGCAATCTTCAACTTATTCGCTTGCTGTACCGTTATATTCAGCAGAAAAGCGATTTCCACTGCGCTTCGCCGGCTGAGCTTTCCGAGATCTTCATCGTCCGCCATTAGTTTTGACAGCCGGTTCAACGGTTTCGGGTAAACATAATGCAGCGCATATAATCTTTGTAAAAACATTCTTTCCATTCCATTCCTCCTCAATTTTCAGTAAAAAAAGAAGGCGCATCAGCTCGATGCGCCTTACTCTTATATTAATGTGTTTTGCAGCGATCGTACAAGCCATTTTCTTTAATGACTCGGATTAAAGTTTCGCCGATTACGGATGGAGTTTCTGCAACCTGGATGCCAGCAGCGTTCATTGCTGTAATCTTGTCAGCAGCAGTCCCTTTTCCTCCAGAAATGATGGCGCCAGCATGGCCCATGCGTTTTCCTTCAGGAGCCGTTTGTCCGCCGATAAAGCCGACAACCGGTTTTGTCATGTTTTCTTTAACCCACGCAGCAGCTTCTTCTTCAGCTGTTCCGCCGATTTCACCGATCATGACAACCGCGTAAGTATCTTCATCTTCATTGAATTCTTTCAAGACATCGATAAAGTTTGTTCCGTTGACCGGATCTCCACCGATTCCGACAGCAGTCGATTGGCCGATGCCTTCTTGAGACAATTGGTGTGTCGCTTCATACGTCAAAGTACCTGAGCGTGAAACAACGCCAACGTGTCCTTTTTTGTGGATATAGCCAGGCATGATGCCGATTTTGCATTCATCTGGAGTGATGACTCCAGGACAGTTCGGTCCTACTAGGCGAGTTTTCTTGCCTTCCATATAGCGTTTCACTTTAACCATATCCAAAACTGGAATGTGTTCAGTGATGCAGATCGCCATATCAAGTTCAGCTTCAACCGCTTCAAGAATTGCATCAGCAGCAAAAGGAGCCGGTACATAAATTACAGAAACGTTTGCTCCTGTAGCTTTGACAGCATCTTCAACTGTGTTGAATACAGGTACGCCTTCAACTTCAGTGCCGCCTTTTCCTGGAGTTACCCCCGCAACGATTTTAGTGCCGTATTCCAGCATTTGCTTTGTATGGAAAAGGGCAGTTGACCCTGTAATTCCCTGTACAAGCACTTTTGTGTCTTTATTAATATATACGCTCATTTTTGTCCCTGCCCTTCTTAGCCTACAAGTTCTACGATCTTTTTAGCGCCTTCTGCCATAGTGCCGGCAGCGACGATATCAAGACCTGATTCGTTCAGCAGTTTTTTGCCAAGTTCAACGTTTGTTCCTTCAAGACGAACGACTAGAGGTACGCTCAAGCTAACTTCTTTTGCTGCTTGGATAACGCCTTCAGCAATGATGTCACACTTCATGATTCCGCCGAAAATGTTAACGAAGATCCCTTTTACATTCTTATCAGAAAGAATGATCTTGAATGCTTCCGTTACTTTTTCAGCGGTCGCACCGCCCCCAACGTCAAGGAAGTTAGCGGGTGTTCCGCCGTAATAGTTGATCGTGTCCATAGTTGCCATAGCAAGTCCGGCGCCGTTAACCATACAGCCGATGTTCCCGTCTAAAGAAATGTAGCTCAAGTCATACTTGGAAGCTTCGATTTCTTTTGGATCCTCTTCATCGTAGTCGCGCATTTCCATGATGTCCTGGTGGCGGTAAAGAGCATTTGCATCGAAGTTGAATTTCGCGTCCAATGCTACTACTTGTCCGTCGCCTGTAACTACCAAAGGATTGATCTCAACGATTGCAGCATCTTTATCCACGTAAGCCTGGTAAAGGCCCAGCATCAATTTAGCTGCTTTGTTGACCAGCTTGGTAGGGATGTTCATGTTGTATGCCATGCGGCGTGCTTGAAAGCCAGTCAAGCCGACAACCGGGTCGATTTCTTCGTAGAAGAGGCGCTCCGGATTGTTTGCTGCCACTTCCTCAATGTCTACTCCGCCTTCTTCAGAACCCATAAGAGTTACGCGTGAAGTTTCGCGGTCTAGAACCAAACCAAGGTAGTATTCTTTTTCAATGCTGCTTCCCGCTTCGATATACAGGCGTTTAACTTCTTTGCCTTCTGGACCAGTCTGATGTGTAACGAGCACTTTTCCAAGAAGCTCTTTCGCAAAAGCGCGCACTTCATCCAAGTTCTTAGCGAGCTTGACGCCGCCTGCTTTCCCGCGGCCACCTGCGTGGATCTGGGCTTTCACCACAACAACTTCAGTACCAAGTTCTTTCGCCGCTTTGACAGCTTCTTCCGGAGAAAAAGCAACATAGCCTTCAGGAACTGCTACTCCATATTGTTTTAGGATCTGTTTTCCCTGATATTCATGGATATTCATCTTTCGTCCTCCAATCAAACATCTGTATCGTAATTTTATTGCCTTTACCATTGTATTAAAGTTGCCATAAAATGTCCACAGTTGACGGCTATACTGCGAAAAACTTCAAATATTCACGCATTTCCTTCTTTATTCCAAATTTATCGCTGCAATCAACGATTTTACTGGTTCGAACGTTTTCCGGTGGATGGGGCATGGACCGACTCGTTCCAGCGCCAAGAGATGGTCTTTTGTGCCGTAGCCTGAGTGCTTGTCAAATCCGTATGCCGGATACAGTTCCGCATAATCGTCCATGATGGCATCACGCGCCGTTTTCGCCAGGATCGAGGCAGCGGCGATACTCAGGCTTTTCGCGTCCCCTTTGATGATCGATTCACAGCGGATGCCGGTTTCAAGCGACATCGCGTCCGCCAAGATGATGTCTGGTGCCGGATCAAGGCTGAGGGCCGCTTGACACATTGATAGTTTCGTCGCTTGATAAATATTGAGTTCATCAATTTTCTCAGGCGGCTGAATATGTATGGCGTAGCTCACTGCATGCTCTTTGATGAGCTGTGCCAGCAACCTACGCTTAGCTGCCGGAATTTTCTTCGAGTCGTCCAAACCGATCAGCGCGCTGCAATCGTCCGGCAATATGACTGCCGCCGTTACGACTGGACCGGCAAGCGGTCCGCGCCCCGCTTCGTCTATCCCGCAGACCCGCTCGACAGGAGCCGTTTTGAACGATTGATCAAATGCTATTTTTCCATTGTGCTCAAGCCATAATTTTTCCTGCTGATCCTTTTTCCGCTGCCAACTCTTCAACGCCGTTTGAACCGATTTCCGGCCGTCTTCCAGCAATTCGTCCATCCATGGCTGCCAGTCACTTTCCGCCGCCAGCCGTTTTTTGATTGCTGCGCTCGTCTGCATATCTCCGCTCCCTTTCTTTTTCTTGCTGCTTTATGAACCGTTACAAAACTGCCGGCAATGAAAAAGGGCCGACCCCGATTGCCTGGGATCAGCCCTTAACGTTATTCTTCTTCGACAATCATTTCGTCGTGGTAATCGAATGTGACCCGCCCTAGATATTGATTGCGGATATCACGGACAATCGCTTCCGCGGTCATTTCGTAATCCACTTCGCCATCTGGCGAAATGAATCTGCGTTTTTTGCCGATAGCGTCAAACGTCTTGACGATTTCTTCATCTACGCCATCAATGCCGTAGCGCTCTTTCAAGCGCTCAGGATAGCGCTGCTCAAGGAATCTTAACGCGTAAATCGCCAGTTCCTGCATTTGGATAACCGAGTCTTTGATCGCTCCTGTCACCGCAAGCTTAAAGCCGATCTCCGGATCTTCGAACTTTGGCCACAAAATGCCGGGCGTATCCAGCAGCTCGATCTCCTTGCCGACCTTGATCCATTGCTGGGCTTTGGTGACTCCCGGCATATTGCCTGTTTTGGCCAGGCTTTTCTTCGACAGCCGATTGATCAGCGTGGATTTCCCGACATTCGGGATCCCGACAATCATTGCGCGGATGGCGCGCGGCTTGATGCCTTTGGCAATCATGCGGCTCCACTTTTCATCCAGGATTTCCTTAGAAGCTTTCGTGACTGCATGCAGTCCTCTGCCTTCCAAGGAATTGATCGCGACTGCCCGCGTTCCCTGTTCTTCGAAATAGCGGATCCATTTCTTAGTTTCCGTTTCATCGGCCATATCCATTTTGTTCAAGATAATCAGCCTTGGTTTCTGGTGTATCACCTGATCGATCATCGGATTGCGCGAGGATAGAGGAAGACGGGCGTCCACCAGTTCAAAAATGATGTCGACCAGCTTCAGTTTTTCTGTAACTTCTCTTCTTGCTTTGGCCATATGCCCTGGAAACCATTGTATCGTCATAAAAACACTCCTTAGTTAACGAGCCCTGCTTCTTCCATCGGCCAGAATATGAAACTCGTATCGCCGATGACGTCATCCATCGGCACGATGCCGATATGCCGGCTGTCTTTGCTTGCTCTGCGGTTATCTCCCATGACGAAGACATAGCCGTCCGGTATCGTACTCTCATTGATTTTTTCTTCTAACGTAAAATCCTCGGTCAATGTGCCGGTGATGCCTTCTTTGTAAATTTCCAGATAGGGCTCTTCCACCGCTTCACCATTGACATACAACTGATCATTTTCGTAAGCAACGTGATCGCCAGGCAAGCCGATGATCCGTTTGATATAATCCTTTTCTTCGGGCGCATGAAAAACGATGATATCGAATCGGTCTGGCTCTCCTACCGAGTAGCCAATCTTGTTGACAATCATACGGTCGCCATGTTCCAACGTCGGCATCATCGATTCGCCGTCCACTACGATCGGCGTAAAGAAGAAAACGCGAATAATTGCCGCAAGTCCGAATGCAATCAACAGCGCCTTAGACCATTCCCAAACCTCATTCTTCTGTTTAACTTCACGTTCCATGCGCGTTCCTCCCCAAACATTCTACTGTAATTGTACAAGCATTTTAGGCTTTTAGCAAAGAAAAGCGAAGGTGCCTGTCCAGCCCCGACAGGTTTAAGGCGGATTGTCGAAGCGGCGTTCTTTGCCGCACAGATAAGACGACTTAAGACCCCGAGGGGCTAGGCGCCGCAGCTAGACACAAAAAAAAGCGGAGGCGGCCTACATAGCCCCAACAAGTGATAAAGCTTTGAATGAATGGCGAGTGACACTCTTTTTTACGCAAAAAAGAAAGAGGGCGCATTCGCCCTCTTTCATTAGTGCAATCTTATCGAATTTCTTTGATGCGTGCTGCTTTACCGCGAAGGTTACGCAAGTAGTACAGTTTCGCACGACGGACTTTACCACGGCGGGTAACTTCAAGCTGTGCAATTTTTGGTGTGTGTACAGGGAATGTACGCTCAACACCAACACCATAAGAGAT
The DNA here is from genome assembly GCA_035468565.1 of Planococcus sp. (in: firmicutes). Lineage (GTDB taxonomy): Bacteria > Bacillota > Bacilli > Bacillales_A > Planococcaceae > Planococcus. The sequence goes on along the minus strand of DATISS010000109.1, from coordinate 46,309 downwards.
TTTGCGGACAGTGAATGATTCACTGATTCCGCCTCCACGGCGACCGATGACAACTCCTTCGTATAACTGGATCCGTTCGCGAGTTCCCTCAACGACCTTCACGTGTACACGGACAGTATCTCCTGGACGGAAGTCCGGGTGGTCTGAACGAAGTTGATCTTTAGTAATGTCTGCAATAATTTTTTGCATGTTTTTTCTCTCCTTCTACAGATGCTCTTGCACACAATTGCTGCTGCAGCGGAACACCGTGATCCTGTACTTCACATAAAAGTACAGACGCCATGGTATCACTGAACAAGCAGTTTTGCAAGGTCTATTCTTGATTGGTGTTGGCGTTTTCAATGAATCGATGATCTGCTGCTGCTGCTTTGAAAGCTGGATGTGATCGAGCAGATCCGGCCGGCGTTCAAGCGTGCGTTTCAACGCCTGCTCTTCGCGCCATTGATCGACTTTTGCATGGTTCCCGGAAGTTAACACAGCCGGAACCTGCCAGCCTCTGAAATCAGCCGGACGTGTGTACTGGGGATGTTCCAGCAACCCGGTAGAGAATGAGTCTTTAATAGATGAGTCGGCATTCCCAAGGACCCCTGGAAGCAGTCTGACTACGCTATCAATGACGGTCATCGCCGCAAGTTCGCCTCCAGTCAACACAAAGTCGCCGATGGATATCTCATCTGTCACCAGATGTTCGCGGATCCGCTCGTCGTAGCCTTCGTAATGTCCGCAGATGAAGATCAAATCATCTTCCTGTGCGAGCTCTTCTGCTTTTTTCTGAGTAAAGCGTTCGCCTTGCGGGCACATTAAGATCACGCGCGGGTTTTTGTCAGTGATGAGCGATTCGACGGCATTGAACATCGGTTCTGGTTTCAGGACCATGCCTGCTCCGCCGCCGAAAGGATAATCATCGACCTGGCGTTTATTGTCGGCGAAATCCCGGAGGTCCACGACGTTCAGCTTGACCGCATTTTTGGCTTGGGCTTTTTTCATGATCGATTGGTTGAAGACCCCTTCGAACATTGGCGGAAAGAGCGAAATGACGTTTATGTTCATGTGTTCAACAAGCCTTCTAGCACTTCGATGACTATTTTCTTTTGATCTATGTCTATTTCTTTGACGACATCTTCAATATACGGGATATAATGTTTTTTGCCGGCTTCCGGCGTCACTTCCCATACATCATTGGCCCCCGTCTCAAGAATTTCGGTAACTTTCCCAAGAAGGTCGCCTGCTGTCGAATACACTTCGCAGCCGAGAATTTCATGGTGGTAATAAGCGTTTTCTTCGAGATCCGTCAAGTCGTGTTCTGCAATGCGCAGATAGCTGTCTTTGAATTCTGCAACATCATTGATGTGCGGATAACCTTCAAACGTCAGCAATTCGAAATTCTTGTGCTGGCGATGGCTCGCGATTGTCACCATGATCGGTTTCTTTTCGTCTTTCTTGAACAAGCCCAGCTTCATGCCGACGGCAAACCGCTCTTCCGGAAAATCAGTGCGTGACAATACCCGGACTTCTCCAAGGATGCCGTGTGTGTTGACGATTTTTCCTACATTAAACCATTCCACGCAATAAAACATCCTTTCAGTTTCTGTTTTGGCTGACAAAAAAGGGAGGAACCTAGGCTCCTCCCTTTTTTGCTAATCCACAATATCGACGTAAGTTTTCTTCTTATGATGATTTCCAGCTGCTGAATACACGATGGAGCGGATCGCTTTCGCAACACGTCCTTGCTTGCCGATGACTTTCCCTGTATCTTCTGGATGCACTGAAAGTTTATAGACAATACGGCTTTCATTTTCGTCAGTTTCGACGCAAACTTCTTCCGGATGGTCAACTAGCGGTTTCACAATGGTTTCAATCAGCTGCTTCATAAGAAAAACTCCCTTACTTGCTTAATTTTTCGTTATGGAATTTCTCCATAATGCCGTTTTGAGAAAACAAGTTGCGAACTGTGTCAGATGGTTTAGCACCATCATGAAGCCATTTCAACGCTAATTCCTCGTCGATTTTAACTTCAGCTGGAACTGTTAGCGGGTTATAAGTACCCACTGTTTGGATTTGACGGCCGTCACGTGGAGCACGTGAGTCAGCTACTACAATACGGTAAAAAGGAGATTTCTTAGCTCCCATACGTTTCAAGCGAATTTTTACTGCCATTTCTTAAAGCACCTCCGAATAGTTTCACACAAGATATTATATTATCAAGCTTTAAATAGTTTGTAAAGTATTTTTTCTTAACACCTTAAAATTTCTTTGCTGCAACAGCGCTGCAAGGCATTTTCATACGATTTTCTCGCGCAAAAAATCACTCAAATATCACTTAAAAAGCGAATCCAAGCCCGGCATCGAACCTCTTTTTTTGCCTTTTTGGCTCATGCCAGACATTTGTTTCATCATCTTTTTCATGTCTTCGAATTGCTTCAATAGGCGGTTGACGTCCTGGATTGTCGTTCCCGAACCTTTGGCAATGCGTTTTTTGCGGTTCGAATTCATGATGTCAGGCGTCGTCTTCTCCTGCTTTGTCATTGATTGGATAATCGCTTCGACGCGCGCCATCTGTCCTTCATCAACTTTGGCATTTTCCAGGCCTTTGATTTTATTGGCACCTGGAAGCATTTTGAGAATCTCGTCCAGTGGCCCCATCTGTTTGACCTGCGACAGCTGATCCAGGAAATCATCGAAAGTAAATGAGGAAGTCCTGAATTTCTCTTCCAGTTCTTTCGCTTTTTCTTCATCGACGTTCGACTGCGCTTTTTCGATCAGCGACAGCATATCGCCCATGCCGAGGATCCGCGAAGCCATGCGTTCAGGATAAAACGGCTCCAACGCATCCAGCTTCTCGCCCATCCCGACAAATTTGATCGGTTTCTGGGTAACGGAACGGATGGACAGGGCCGCACCACCGCGTGTATCGCCGTCAAGCTTCGTCAGCACGACTCCGGTGATCCCTATGGCTTCATCGAAGTTCTGCGCAACGTTCACGGCGTCCTGGCCAGTCATGGCGTCGACGACAAGGAAGATTTCTTCCGGCTCTTTAAGGGCGCGGATATCCTTCAATTCCTGCATCAGTGCTTCGTCGACATGGAGACGGCCGGCGGTATCGATAATAACTGTATCCAAATGCTCCTGTTTAGCGAACTCGATCGCCTGCCTTGCGATTTCCACTGGGGAAATATCCGTGCCTTTCGAGAAGACCGGCAACGACAATTGCTTGCCGATTGTTTCGAGCTGTTGGATGGCGGCCGGACGATAGACATCGGCTGCCACCAATAGTGGCTTGCGGTTATTTTTTTTGCGCAGCAAGCTGGCAAGTTTGCCGGACGTGGTCGTTTTACCGGCCCCCTGCAATCCCACCATCATAATGACGGTCGGCTGCTTCGCAGAAAACTCGATTTTGCTTTGGTCGCCGCCCATCAATTCGGTCAACTCGTCTTTGACGATTTTCACGACTTGCTGGCCCGGAGTCAAACTTTCCATGACATCCACACCGATTGCGCGTTCACTGACTTTTTTCACGAATTCTTTAACGACTTTCAAGTTGACATCCGCTTCGATCAAAGCGAATCGGACTTCGCGCATCATTTCTTTGACGTCCGCTTCCGACACTTTACCTTTGCCTTTGATCTTTTGGATGGTGCCCTGCAGGCGTTCAGCTAATCCTTCAAATGCCATTGCTATCGCCTCCTAATCCCATTCTTGTAACTGGCCGAGGAATTCCCGTACCCGTTCTTCTGTAAAGGGTTCTTTTTCAAATGCCGCAACCAGCTGCTGCCGTTTTTGAAATTTCTCGAACAGCTGGAGTTTGGCTTCATATTCTTCAAGCATCGCTTCAGTACGGCGGATGTTGTCATAAACCGCTTGGCGGGTGATACCATACGCTTCCGCGATTTCCCCCAAGGAATGGTCGTCCAAATAATAGAGCTCCATATAGCTGCGCTGTTTGGGCGTCAGCAGTTCCTGATAGAAATCAAACAGGTAATTCATGCGCGTTGTTTTTTCTAGGCCCATCATTGCTGTTCACCTCATCCACTCTTCTTTTTACGATACTGAAAACAGAGTTGGGTGTCAAGTAATTTTACTTGTCTCCTTCTAAGAGTTCCATCGCTTCTTCCTTGTCCAAACCTTCTGCAAATAGGCCGTATACGTATTTTTGCGGGTCGAACGGCTGCAAGTCGTCCATTTGCTCGCCAAGCCCGACGAATTTCACCGGAATTTTCAGCTTGCTGCGTATAGCCAGGACGATGCCGCCTTTTGCGGTGCCATCAAGCTTCGTCAGGACGATGCCAGTCACGTTCGTCACTTCTTTGAACATCTGAGCTTGGATCAATGCGTTTTGGCCAGTCGTTGCGTCTAGCGCCAGCAATACTTCATGCGGTGCGCCGGGAATTTCGCGCGCGATGACCCGGTTCACTTTTTCCAGCTCTTTCATCAAATTGACTTTGTTCTGGAGACGTCCCGCGGTATCGCAGATCAAAACGTCCACGCCGCGCGATTTTGCTGCACGGACGGCATCGTACATGACCGCTGCCGGGTCGGAACCTTCGCTCTGTTTGATGACATCGACACCTACCCGCTTGCCCCAGATGTCTAATTGTTCGATCGCTCCGGCGCGGAATGTGTCGCCCGCTGCCAACAGGACGGATTTCCCTTCATTTTTCAGCCGGTGCGCCAATTTGGCAATGCTCGTCGTCTTGCCGACGCCATTGACTCCGACAAATAAAATTACTGTCAGATCATCTGCGAATTTCAATTCATTGGTTTCCTCATCGCCGGCTTGATAAATTTCTACCAATTTCTCAGAGATGACGGACTGGACCGACGAAGTGTCACTGACATTTTGGCGCTGTACTTCGTAGCGCAGCTCATCCATCAATTCCATCACCGTTTCAAATCCAACGTCCGCTTGCAGAAGGATTTCTTCCAATTCCTCGAAGAAATCTTCATCAACTTTACGGTATTTCGCGACGAGGTCATTGATTTTCGAGGTAAATCCCGTGCGCGTTTTCGTTAAGCCTTCTTTGTATTTTTCTGTCGACTCTTCCGCTTCCGCGTTTCCGGCAAATTTATCTTTTAACTTTTTAAAGAAACTCACATGACCACTCCTCTATTAATTTTGTTCCTGCAATTTGACGGACACCAGTTTTGAAATGCCTGATTCCTGCATCGTGATGCCATACAGCACATCAGCACCTTCCATCGTCCCTTTACGGTGCGTGATGACGATGAATTGGGTGTTTTTGCTGAATTTCTTCAAGTACTGACTGTAACGCACGACATTCGATTCATCAAGCGCCGCTTCCACTTCATCAAGTACGCAAAACGGCACCGGGCGGTTGTTCAAAATCGAAAACAGCAGTGCAATGGCGGTAAGCGCACGTTCGCCGCCTGACAACAAGCTCAGCGTCTGCTGCTTTTTCCCCGGCGGCTGTGCGATGATTTCCACGCCGGTCATGAGCATATCCTCCGGATTGGTCAGCACAAGATCCGCTGAGCCTCCTCCGAACAATTCGCGGAAGACCCGTTGGAAATGGCCGCGGATTGCATGGAATGTTTCATCGAAACGGCTGGTCATTTCTTCATCCATTTCACGGATGACGGTGCGCAGCGTTTCTTTCGCCTCGTTCAGGTCGTTGCGCTGTTCAGTCAGGAAGTTGTGGCGCTCCGATACATGCTCGAACTCTTCAATGGCCCCGATATTGACCGGGCCCAGTTCTTCGATCGACTGTTTCAGCAGTTTCACTTTTTTGCGGACTGCCGCTTCTTCATCGGCCAGCCTGAATTTCCGCGCTTCATCAATAGCCATATGGTAATTGTTCTCCAACTGGGAAAGAAAACCTTGGATCTGGACATCGATGCGCGTCGACTTAACTTCGCAGATGCGGATCGCTTCGACAAAGCCTTTATAGATGCGCTGAAGCTCTTTCAATTGTTCTTCGAGCGCGCTCAATTCCGCTTGCTTAGCCGTACGGCCGGCCTTCAGTTCGATAAGGGCTTGCTGCACCATCCCTTTTTTACTGGTCCAGTCCGTGATTTCCCGCAGTATGTCATCATCGGAATAAACCTTCGATGCTTCTGCCGATTTGATCCAATCAAGTTCTTTTTGCAGCTGCTGGATTTTCAGGTCGCTTTTCTCTTTCCGTTCCTGCAACTCCGCTTCACTGTCGATCAGCTGTGCGACGCGCTCTTTCATGACAGCGAGCGAAGATTTCTGGTCCGCCAATTTGGAAATGACCGAATCGCGGGCCGAATCGTTCTGCTGCTTGAACTGCGTCAAATCATCGATTTGTTTGGAAATCGACTGCAATTCAAGGCTGATTTCGCGCAAGCGGTCCGCGGCTGCTGCTTTTTTATCGGCAATAGCGGTCAAGTCGTGTGTTTTATTGCTGCGTTCTGCCTGAAACAGCCCGTAGCGGTCTTTCGTCGTCTTCAGGACAGCTTCGATTTCTCGCAGAATAATCGCGCGTTCAGCTTCCATGTCGCGGTATTTCTCACCTTCTGAGCGGAGATTGTTCAGTGCCTGTTCCGCTTCCGTGACTTCCTGCTGCTCTTTTTTCACTGTCGTTTCAGCTTGGGCAATGGTGGCCGTCAATTCCTTCAGCTGAATGACTAATTGCTCCAGTTCAGCTTTCCGGGTAAAGAATGAAGCCTGTGTCTTGTTTGCGCCGCCGGTCATCGAACCGCCGGCATTGACAACATCGCCTTCTAACGTAACGGTGCGGTAGCGATTCATCGTTAGTTTGGCGATTGCCGATGCGCCTTTCAAATCTTTTGCGATGATGACATTGCCAAGCAGGTTTTCCACGATCATTCCGTAATTCTGGTCATAGCCGACCAACTCATACGCCATTTTCACAAATGATGGATGCTGTTCGACAGCAGCTATGCTATGGGAAGCGATTTTCCGTGATTTCATGACAGTCATCGGCAGGAATGTCGAGCGCCCTGCGCGTTTATTGCGTAAAAACTCGATGCCTTCACGGGCATTCTGCTCGTTTTCGGTGACGATATGCTGGCTCGCCGCACCTAACGCGGTTTCAATCGCTTTCGCGTATTGCTGGTCCACTTGGACAATTTCCGCAACCGCTCCGATGATGCCGGAGAGCTGGCCTTTGTCCCGGGCCACCAATACCTCGCGGACACCTTGGAAAAAGCCGGAGAAATCCGCTTCCAGCTCCTGCAAAGTTTCCACACGTGCACTGATTTGCTTTTGCGACTGGTAAGCCTGGAACAGCATGGCCTGCTTTTTATCAAACGCCTGCTTTTTGCTGGTATAGGCCGTTTCTGCTGCTTTGTATTGTGCGCGTTTTTCTTCCAGCAGTTTCCGGATGCCTTCGAGTTTTTTCGCGGCTGCCGTTTTTTCTTCATCGAGGCGCGCCAGTTCAGACGAAAAATCAGCTTGCTGTAAGGCGATGCGGCTGCTGGATTCCGATACTTGCTGTTCTTGCAAGTCGATATTTTTCAATTCGTTCCGGACGCTTGCCTGTTCGTTCATCAAGTCGATATACATCGATTTATGGGTTTCGATGTCGTTGTCAATATCTGCAGGCGACCGGTTGAGCTGCTCTTCCAGCTGCTTCACGGACTGGCGGATTGCCAGCTGTTCGGTTTTGCGCGCCTGCAGCAACGCCAATTGCTCGCTATGCTTTTTGTGGAGGGCTGCGTTTTCCTGTTTTTCCACTTCCAGGCTCGCTGTCAGCTGCTGTGCCTGGCGGTCTGCGTTATTTTTCTTCTCTGACATCAAAAGCTTGCGGCCTTCCCACTTCTCGCTTTCGCCGCTCGCTTCTACCAGCTGCTGCTGGGAGCCGTCGATTTCATCATCCAGTTTCTTCAACGCTGAGCGGATCGTTTTTACATCTTTTTCTCTTTCTTCGATATCAGCCGCCAATTCGCGCTCTTTACGGGAATGGGAAGCTGCATCTTCCTCCAGCTCTGCCAGTTGCTCTTCGAGCTGCGTAATGTCAAAAGCCAATAGCGCAATATCCGCGCCTTTCAATTGTTCGTTCATATCCAAATAATCGCGGGCAGTTGACGCCTGAATCTGCAGCGGCTCTATACGGCCATCGAGTTCATGTAGGATGTCCAATACGCGATTCAGGTTTTCGTCGGTTTCACTGAGTTTGAATTCAGCTTTTTTCTTGCGCTGCTTATACTTCAGAACGCCGGCCGCTTCTTCGAAAATCGAGCGCCGCTCTTCGGCTTTGCTGTTAAGGATTTCGTCAACACGCCCTTGGGAAATGATTGAAAACGCTTCTTTTCCCAGTCCGGAATCCATAAAAAGATCCGTAATGTCTTTAAGGCGGCAATTTTGATTGTTCAGTAAATAAGCACTTTCACCACTGCGAAAAACCCTTCTCGTCACGCTGATTTCGCTGTAATCGAGAGGGGCCCTGCCATCCGTATTGTCCATTACCAACGTTACTTCCGCAAAATTCAGCGGCTTTCTGGATTCACTGCCGGCAAAAATGACATCCTCCATTTTTGCGCCGCGCAATGATTTGGCAGACTGCTCGCCAAGCACCCATCGAATTGCATCAGTGACGTTGCTCTTGCCGCTTCCGTTAGGGCCGACAACTGCTGTCACACCGGGGACGAAATCGATGCCGATGCGATCGGCGAACGACTTGAACCCCATGACTTCTAATCGTTTCAAAAACATGTTCTAATCCTCCGTTGCTTCCTGCAATTTAAGGATGGCCAGCTGAGCGGCTTTTTGCTCCGCTTCTTTTTTCGAGCGGCCATTGCCGATGCCGATTTCCTGATCAGCGAGCGAGACCCGTGTCACAAACACACGGCTATGTGCAGGCCCTTTTTCGTCGATGATTTCGTAGCTCAATGAGCCATTGTTTTTTTGCTGCACCAATTCCTGGAGCTGGCTTTTATAATCCATGACGTTGGAAAATGCACCGACTTCGACTTTCGGAAATAGCACCACTTCCATAAAGCCGACGACCGCTTCCAAGCCCTGATCCAAATACAAAGCGCCAATCAGCGATTCAAATACATCCGCCAATAGCGCCGGCCGCGTCCGGCCGCCAGTCTGTTCCTCACCTTTTCCAAGCAAGATGTAGTTGCCGAGATTCAGCTCATTGGCAAACGTCACCAATGAGGGTTCGCATACGATCGCTGCGCGCAGTTTGGTCAGCTTGCCCTCGCTCATCTCTGGATACTTTGCATACAAAAAGTGAGACACCGACAATTCCAATACTGCGTCTCCTAAAAATTCAAGGCGTTCGTTATCAAGGTAATACCGTCTTCTGTGTTCGTTGACATAAGAAGAATGCGTAAACGCCTGATAAAGCAATGCCGGCTGTTCAAATTTGATATTCAAGTCCTTTTGCAATTGGTCAAAGGCCGCCCGCGAGCTTTCTTTGATCAATCCCGGTTTCTGCTGATTCACTTTTCGTTTCATTGCCATTGTAATCTGCCTTCCTTTAACGTTCTGCCTCTAATTTTACCTTGTTTTGAAGGTTTGTGCAAAAAAACAAAGCGACGCACAGCCGCTTTGCTAAAAGCTTCTGTGCGTCGAGATTGTTATCAGATTATGCTTGCTTTTTTGTGATATACGTTACCGCGTCGCCTACTGTTGACATACCTTCTGCGTCTTCATCAGAAATCTCCATGTCGAATTCGTCTTCAAGTTCCATAACTAATTCAACTACGTCCAATGAATCTGCACCAAGGTCGCCTGTGAATGATGCTTCAAGCTTTACTTCGCTTTCTTCCACACCAAGACGATCTACGATTACTTTTGTTACGCGTTCTACTATTGTTGACAATGCCGTCACCTCCCCTCAAATCAGTATACAAAATTTCTGCTTACATGACCATGCCGCCGTCAAGATGAAGCGTTTGCCCTGTCATATAAGATGCGTCATCAGACGCCAGGAAGAGGGCGGCTTTCGCCACTTCTTCCGGTTTGCCGAAACGGCCGAGGGGAATTTGCGCCAGCATCGATTTCTGGATGTCTTCGCCCAATTTATCCGTCATATCCGTTGTGATGAATCCTGGAGCCACCGCATTCGCGGTGATGTTGCGGCTCGCCAGTTCGCGCGCCGTCGTTTTCGTCAAGCCGATGACACCGGCTTTCGCCGCCACATAGTTCGCTTGCCCGGCATTGCCCATCACGCCGACAATCGACGCAATGTTGACGATGCGCCCTGAGCGCTGTTTCATCATTTGGCGCGTCACTGCTTTTGTACAAATGAAGACGCCTTTCAGATTCGTATTGATGACGTCATCCCATTCATCGTCTTTCATGCGCATCATCAAGTTATCGCGCGTGATGCCCGCATTGTTGACGAGAATGTCCACTGAACCGAAAGCCTTCATCGTCTGCTCGACCATCGCTTTCACAGCAACCGCATCCGCAACGTCGGCTTTCACCGCAATCGCTTCGCCGCCATTGCTTTTAATTTCTTCTACGACAGCTTCCGCTTTTGCCTGGCTGCCGCTGTAATTAACGACAATTTTTGCGCCGGCTTCGGCCATTTTGCGGGCGATTTCAGCACCGATGCCGCGAGACGCTCCAGTAATGATCGCCGTTTTCCCTGATAAATTGGTCATTTCGCCAACTCCTCTACCGCTTTTTCAAACGTTGCCAAATCGTATACTGGCAACGTGATTGCAGAGCGGTCTATTTTTTTCACCAGGCCGCTAAGCACTTTTCCTGGGCCGATTTCCACGAATACCGTTACACCTAAATCGATCATTTCACGCACGGATTGCTCCCACAGAACCGGCGAGTACAATTGGCGCACCAATAACTCCTGGAATTGGGAAGCGTGGGTTTCACTTTTCGCCGTAACGTTCGTAATGACCGGAACTTTGGCATCTTCCAAAAACGCTTCACTCAGCACTTTCGATAATGCCTGAGACGCCGGCCGCATCAATTCCGAATGGAAAGGCCCGCTGACATCGAGCGGAATCGCGCGTTTTGCGCCGCGCTCTTTCGCAACTACACAAGCTCTGTCAACGCCCGCTTTCGTTCCGGAAATGACGATTTGCCCTGGGCAATTCAAATTTGCCAATTGGACAACGCCTGTCGAATCCGTCACCTCGTCTGTGACTTTTTTCAGCTCCTCGCTTTCCATCCCGAGAATAGCTGCCATAGCCCCTACACCTGCAGGTACTGCCTCGTTCATGAACAAGCCCCGCTTGTGTACGATATCGACCGCTTTTTCAAACGGCAGTACGCCAGAAGCCACAAGCGCGCTGTATTCACCCAGGCTATGCCCGGCTGTAAAATCCGGGAAAATCCCGGCGCGGTTCAGTCGTTCTGTAATCATCGAACTCACCGTCAACAATGCTGGCTGCGCGTGATATGTAAGGGTCAAGTGTTCCTGAGGGCCTTCAAGCATCATCTGGGACAAATTAACGCTCAGTACTTCATCTGACTGTTTGAAAAACTCGAGACTCTTGCTGTCCGATAAAAAGCTTTCGCCCATTCCGACAGCCTGCGAACCTTGCCCTGGATAAATAAATGCAATTTTAGTCATGAGGGTTCTCCTTTTTCAGCGTGCTGTAAATTGTTCCCGCTACATCGTTTTCCACCATCGTCCGAGCTTGGCGGATGGCATTGAACAACGCCGTGCCATTGGATGAGCCATGCGCTTTGATGACCGGCGCCTTTAAGCCAAACAGCCCTGCACCGCCGTATTCGCTATAATCGAGCATGCCTTTCAAGCCGCGCAAATCGTCTTTGACCAATAAAGCAGCCAATTTCGTCTTTGCCGAACTATTGAAAACATCCTTGATCATCGCAAAAATGTTCATCGCCGTGCCTTCGATCGTTTTCAACACCATATTGCCGGTGAAACCGTCCGTCACTACTACATCAGCGACGCCATTCAACAAATCTCGAGACTCCACATTGCCGATAAAATTGATCGGCGCTTCTTTCAAGAGCGGGAAGGCCGTTTTCGTCAATTCGTTGCCTTTCTTTTCCTCGGTGCCGATATTCAATAAGCCAACTGTCGGATTTGCAATGCCGCGTACTTTTTCCGCGTAAATGCTGCCCATGACAGCATATTGCACCAAATGCTCCGGCCGCGCTTCTGCATTCGCGCCCATATCAAGCATGAGGAATCCCTTGCGGTCGATTGTCGGAAGCGTCGGCGCAAGCGCAGGGCGGTCCACCCCTTCGATCCGGCCTACTATAAATAAGCCGGCCGACATCAACGCGCCGGTATTGCCAGCTGACACACAGGCGTCCGCTCTGCCTTCTTTCACTGCCAGCGCCATCTGCACCATCGAAGAATCTTTTTTGCGGCGCACTGCCCGGACTGGATCGTCAGTCGACTCGATCACTTCCTCACAGTGGATTACGGACAATCGTTCATGGTCCTTCAAATAAGCCGCCATTTGGTCTTGCTTGCCATATAATTGAATCTGCAAATCGCTGAATTCATCAAGTGCTTTGTATACGCCTGCAATTATCTCTTGTGGTGCGTTGTCTCCACCCATGCCATCTACTGCAATGATCAATTTCCGTCACCTTCGCTTTGCTCAGTCATTCGATACATTTCAAAAGTACCGATAAATACGGTCGCCTGGTCAACAGTCGAGACGACTTTTACATATGCCCGGTTTTTCTCCGGATTCCGGTCGATTACCTGCGCTTTCGCCACCACACGCTGACCCGCCCTTACCGGTCGCAAAAACTGCAGTTCGGATTTCACAGTAAGCGCCAGTTCATCATTCATGACAGCTACCGCCAAAGAATTCGCCTGAGCGAATAAATGGTGTCCCCTGGCAATCTGGTTGCGCTGAAAAACGTGTTCCGGTTTGACGTCGAAAAGAGAAATGGCTTTTTCATCCAATTCAATATCTATTATCTCTCCGATGACTTCGTCGATCGGCAAAGATTTCACTTCATCCTCAAACGTCTTGACGGCTACATGCTTGATGCGTTCCCGCAGTTCGGGAATCGACAGCTCCATGCGGTCAAGGCGAATCGTTTGGACGCTGACGCCGAAATTGGCTGACAGTTCCTCATCGGTCACAAACGGATTTTCTTTTATAGACGCCGTCAGCGCCATTTGCCGCTCTTTTTTCGTTTTTTTCATTTTGTCACCGCCCGCTATTAGCACTTGGTACTAATATGAGTATATAAATAACAAAAAAAGAATGCAAGGATAATCTGCATCCCGCATTCTCAGTCAAGCCGTCCGCTGGCTAATGCGCCCGATTTTTCGAGCTGTCCGCGCAGGCAGCCCATCTCGTCACTGGTCCAAAATTCATCTGAACTCACCAGTGATTCCGCGTCTTTACGCGCTGTTTCAAGTGCACGGTAATCGTGCACAAGATCAGCCATTTTGAACTCCGGAAGGCCGCTTTGTTTGCGCCCGAAAAAGTCTCCCGGCCCACGGAGCTGAAGATCTTTTTCCGCCAGCACAAAGCCGTCGTTGGTTTCCGTCATCGACGTCATGCGCTCTTTGCCGACTTCCGTTTTCGGATCCGCCAACAGCACACAATACGATTGGTCGCTGCCCCGGCCAACACGTCCCCGCAGCTGATGAAGCTGCGACAAGCCGAACCGTTCGGCGTCGTAGATCAACATGAAAGTGGCATTCGGTACGTTGACGCCGACTTCGACGACGGTCGTGGAAACGAGAACCGCCACTTCGCCTTCGCTAAACGATCGCATCGTCTGTTCCTTTTCATCGCTATGCAAGCGGCCGTGCATCAGCCCGACTGTGAACTTGCCATGGAAATAGCTTGATAGTTGCTGGAACAGATCGACAGCATTCTGGAAATCAAGCTTATCCGACTCCTCGATCAGCGGGCAGATGACATATGCCTGACGCCCTGCGGCCAGTTCTTTTTCCATACGGCCCACGATTTTGCCGAACATATCTTTTTTCATCCAATAAGTTTCAATCTCTTTGCGTCCCACCGGCATTTCATCAATAATCGATACATCCATCTCACCAAAAGCCGAAATCGCAAGCGTCCGCGGAATCGGAGTCGCCGTCATGAACAAGACATCAGGATTATACCCCTTGTCTTTCAAGACACGGCGCTGGTCTACGCCGAACCGGTGCTGCTCATCGGTGATGACAAGGCCCAATTTTTTGAACGCGACATCCGGCTGAATTAATGCATGGGTACCGATAAGCATATCGATTTCCCCTGCCGCCAATTGGTCCAAAATCAACTGGCGCCGTTTGCCTTTGACCGAACCTGTCAACAACGCAATCTTCACCGGGAAATCCGCGAACCATTCCGCCAAAGTATTGGCGTGCTGCTCTGCAAGAATTTCGGTCGGCGCCATCAACGCTCCTTGCTTGCCCGCTGTTGCCACAGCGTAAAGCGCAATTGCAGCGACCACGGTTTTTCCCGAACCGACGTCTCCTTGAAGCAGCCGATTCATGCGGAACGGCTCTTTCATATCTTTCGAGATTTCATTGACGACGCGTTTTTGGGCACCGGTTAAACCATACGGCAGCGATTGGATGAATTTTTTCAATTCGTCCAGATCATAGTTGATGAATGAGCCGCCTTCTTCTTCACGATTCTTTTTCCGCAGCGCCTGCATCTTCAATTGGAAAATCAGCAATTCTTCATAGACAAATCGACGCCTTGCCTGTTTCAGCGCTTCCCCGTTCGTCGGAAAATGCACCCATTCCAGTGCATCTTCAATCGATGCAAGGTGATAAGCTTTGCGGAAACGTTCCGGCAAGCAGTCTTCGAGGTCGGATTTTGCAATGTCCAGCGCCTGCCGCATCAATTTGCGGAATGTCTTCTGGTGGATGCTGCCTTTCAAACTGTATACTGGCTCAAAATCGGCTCCGTTCGTGCGCAGGCCGATTGTGTGGCTCTGTACCGTGATGATTTGGCGGCCGCGGTCCCATTTGCCGGCAAGCGTCACGATTTCGCCGATGTGCAACTTGCCTTTCACATAAGGCTGATTGAAGAAAATCGCTTTGATCAAATGGCGGCCCACCATCACTTGGACCGTGGTTCGCGATTTATTTTTTCCTAAAAAAAGGACGGAAGGCTCACTTTCAACCCTTCCCTCCACAGTCACCCGTTCATTATGCGGTGTATCAGCCAGGTCTTTAAGCTGGAAATCTTCATGGCGGTAAGGAAATGTCATAATCAGATCATGGATCGTTTCAATCTTCATTTCCTGTAAAGTTTCCGCAGCTTGTTTGCCGACACCTTTTAATACTGCGACAGAATCGTTACTGGCCACTGCCCACCACTGCCCCGCCAAATATTTTCGCTTCCAGCCATTTGCCTGTCGGAGTAGCGGCAAGTCCGCCTTTTGCCGTTTCTCTTAAAGCGCTCGGCATCGATTTGCCGATTTCGTACATCGCACTGATCACTTCGTCGCATGGAATGCGGCTTGTTACGCCTGCAAGCGCCATATCAGCAGCTACCACCGAATTCGCAGCGCCCATGGCGTTCCGTTTGACGCAAGGCACTTCGACAAGGCCCGCCACTGGATCGCAAACGAGTCCGAGCATGTTTTTTAACGTGATAGCAAACGCTTCAGAAGATTGCTGCGGCGTTCCGCCTGCCATCTCCACGATAGCGGCAGCAGCCATTCCGGCAGCCGATCCGACTTCCGCCTGGCAACCGCCTTCCGCGCCTGAAATCGACGCATTATTTGCGACCACAAAGCCAAAAGCACCTGATGTGAACAAATAACGGATCATCTGTTCCCGCGTTGGCTTAAGCTGGTTTTTCACAGCAAACAATGTCCCTGGCACCACGCCTGCCGAACCCGCTGTCGGTGTTGCACAAATCGTGCCCATCGCCGCGTTGACTTCATTTGTCGCCACTGCCTTGCTGACTGCGTCGAGCAACAGGTTTCCGGACAAGGTATTGCCTTTTTCCATATAAGCCTGCAGCAAAACAGCGTCCCCTCCGGTCAAACCGGATACGGAATGCACGCCTTTCAGCCCTTTTTCTACAGCTTCTTCCATCACCGTCAAATTGCGGTCCATCTGTTTCATAATATCTTCGCGCGACCGGTCTGTGACGAGCATTTCCTGCTCAATCATAATTTCTGAAATCAATTTATTTTCTTGTTCTGCACGTGCCACTAATTCTTTTACATTGCGGAATAAAGGTTCCATTCCATTTACCTCCTTCTCAATCAGCGATTCGCGTCACTTGAGTAATGTTTGGAAGCTCAGTAAGCTCATCCAACACTTCTTTGTCGACATTCTGATCCACTTCGATGACCATCAATGCCATGTCCCCTTTTTCTTTCCGGGAAACTTCCATATGGCCGATGTTGATATCGTATTTATATAAACAATTCGCTACGTTTGCGATGCAGCCTGAGCGGTCATCGTGGACCACTAGGATTGCCGGATGGTTGCCGGACAAACGCAGCGGGAATCCGTTCAATTCCGTGATTTCGATTTTGCCGCCGCCGATGGAAATGCCCATGAGCGACATTTCCGAGTCGTCATCGCCGATGACGACTCGCGCGGTGTTCGGGTGTTCGACACTGGCGGTTTCCGGAATGAACTCGAAAGCCATGCCCAGCTTTTCTGCTTCTTCAAAAGAAGTCTTGATGCGCTCATCGAACGTGTCGTAGTCCAATAGCCCACCGACGATCGCCACATCCGTGCTATGGCCTTTATATGTTTCGGCGAACGAGCCGTATAAATGGATTTTCGCCCATTTCGGCTGCCGCCCGAATAAATCCCTTGCCACTCTTCCGATGCGCGCGGCACCCGCTGTATGCGAAGAAGAGGGACCGATCATGACCGGTCCTATAATATCAAAAACAGATTTGAACTTCATGGCTCAAACCCCTTTCTATTTATATAAATTGAACTGATGATTTTAACTGTCGATATTCCGCAAAACAGCTGCGAAGGTATCGACCCAAGAATTGGGGAGATACCTTTGCGACGAAGCGCATAGCGCTGCAACGTACTGTTTGTCCCGAAGCTAGCGTAGCGATGCAGGGACAGGAGCAGTAAGGTTTTCTCTGCTGTTTTGCTCCATATCGAGATATTTCTTAGCGTCGGCGCGGCAAAGGGCTAGACGAAGCTTTAAGACGAGTGTTCTTCTCGGCTCATTGCGAGAGTCATGCCCAAAGCGGCCGAAGCAGTTAATTCAAGTTGATTTTTATAGTTGCGTCTACCTTAAGTGTACATGAAATTGCCACAATCTACAAAAATAAAAAAGCGCATACATTCGTATGCGCCCAGTGTTTCTATTCAACAGAAATTATATAAGGATAAAGCGGCTGTTTGCCGTTGTGGATCTCTACTTCTACTTCGCTATTGAGGGTTTCGATGAACCCGCCCAATTTCTCAGCATCCGATTCCTTCACATCTTCACCGAAAAGAATGGTTACGATTTCAGAATCTTCATCGATGAGTTTCTTCGCCAATTCTTCGGTCACCCGCTCTAAGCTGGCATCTGAAATGACGATTTTGCCTTCTGAGATTCCCATGAAGTCATCTTTCGTAATGGTCACGCCATCGATTGAAGTATCGCGGACTGCAAATGTCACTGAGCCTGATTTCACTTGTTTCGAGGCGTTAGCCATCGTCTTCAAGTTTTCATCAACCGTCGCGTTAGCATTGAACGCGAGCAATGCCGCCATTCCTTGCGGTACATCTTTGGTCGGCACGACTGCCGCTTCGATATCAAGCAATTTCGCTGCCTGCTCGGCAGCCATGATGATGTTTTTATTGTTCGGCAAAATCAATACGCGTTCGGCGCCGATCGACTTGACAGCGTTGACGATGTCTTCCGTCGAAGGGTTCATCGTTTGTCCGCCTTCAATGACGTAAGATGCTCCAATGCTTCTAAGAAGCTCCGCCACGCCTTCCCCCATCGCAACAGTCACGACCGCGTATGGATGCTTCACCGTTTTTTTCGGCTCGCCTTTGCGGAAATCTTCACCGACGATGTCGATATGCTGCTGGCGCATGTTCTCAATCTTCATCGAAATCAAGTTGCCGTATTGCTGGCCGTATGTAAGTACTTTTCCTGGCTCTTCTGAGTGGATATGGATTTTCGCGACTTCATCATCTGAAATGACCAATAACGAATCACCATAGACGCTCAAGTCCGACCGGAAAGCTGCTTCATTAAATTCTTTTTTGCCTTCTTCGAACTTCACCATGAACTCCGTGCAATAGCCGAATTCAATATCGGACGTATCCATAAAGCCAGCGATGTTCTTATGGTGTTCAGCGCTGACCAAGTCGTCCATCGTGTTGTGGGCATGCTTCTCCGGCAATTGCTCGCCTTTTAATGAAGCAAGGAATCCTTCGTAAACGTAGACAAGCCCTTGGCCGCCGCTGTCAACAACGCCGACTTCCTTTAATACCGGAAGCAGGTCCGGCGTGCGTTCAAGCGACGCTTTTGCTTCCGTAACAATCGCTTCGAAAAGCACAATGACATCATTTTCTGTTTTAGAAACTTCCATGCCTTTTGCCGCGGCATCCTTCGCCACGGTCAAAATCGTGCCCTCAACCGGTTTCATCACCGCTTTATACGCTGTTTCAACGCCATGCTGAAGGGCTTCCGCAAATTTTGCAGCCGACAATTCCGGTTCACTGGCAATGAATTTGCCAAAGCCGCGGAACAATTGCGATAAAATGACGCCGGAATTTCCACGCGCCCCCATCAGCAATCCTTTTGATAAAGCACCTGCTGTCTTGCCGATATGTTCTTGTGCATGTGCTTCGGTTTCTTTCGCACCCGATGTCATTGATAAGTTCATGTTCGTTCCAGTATCGCCGTCAGGCACTGGAAATACATTCAATGCATCTACATAATCCGCATTTTGATATAGGTGATGGGCACCCATCTGCACCATATCCGCGAATTGAATTCCATTTATAGACTTCATAGCCGTTTCTTCCTCCTCTTACGGGTTCGTGACACGAACTCCCTGAACATAAATGTTGACCGCTTTGACAGGCATGCCAAGAGTCTTGGTAATTGTGTATTTTACTTTGGATTGGACTTGATATGCCACTTCCGAAATTTTTGTTCCATAGCTGATAATGACATACATATCAATGATCAAATCTTTATCTTCCTGGCGGACAATGACACCTTTAGCGAAATTCTCTTTGCGCAAAATATCTGTCAGGCCATCTCTAATCTGATGTTTTGTAGCCATTCCTACTATTCCGTAGCATTCGATTGCCGCTCCGCCTGCAATTTGGGCAATTACATCATTGGAAATATCGATTTGGCCGTATTCGTTTTTCAATTCAATCGACATTGGAATTCCTCCTTGAGTCCTATTTCACTCTTTTCATTCTACATGAAACCATTATACAAGAAAAGCGGGCGTTTAGGGTGTAAAGGTTTTTTTCTTGAAAGACCTGTGAAAATATGTTGCATTGGTAATATACCTGTGGTAAATTATTAAAGTATGTGAAACGAAAACCGAACTGAAATTCTATTATAATTTTCAGCTTCACTTGTGAGGAGGGACTTACATGCCTAAAGTATGTGCAATTAGTGGACGCAAAGCTCGTGCAGGAAACGCCCGTTCACACGCGTTGAATTCGACAAAACGTACATGGGGAGCAAACCTTCAAAAAGTTCGTATCCTTGTAAACGGTAAACCGAAACGTGTATGGGTTTCTGCAAGAGCAATGAAATCAGGAAAAGTTGAGCGCGTTTAAATAATCGCTTAACACGAATGCCGGATCTGACATCAGTCAGATTCGGCATTTTTTCTTGTTCAAGATTCGTATTAGACTTATTAATATATATTTTCATTTCGCTTCAGCCGGACGCTTTCCGCGGGCACGGCTTCAGCCGCTTCCCTCGCTTTGCTCAGTCCAGGGTCTTCAGCTCGCGCTGTCCCGCTGGAAAGGTATGGCCGAAGGTAGTTCGGTCATACCTTTGCGACGAAGCTAGCGCAGCGATGCAGGAGCATGTGTTTTAGCGGGGCTGTTTTGCTGAATATCGGCTCATTAATTGAATTCTAAATAGATATCCCCAAAAAAACAAAAGGTGCATCGGAAAATCCGATGCACCTTTTTATATATCCGCACTTTCGATGACGATGCAACTGCCTTTTGTAAAGGACACGATGCCTTCGCCGTGGAATTCATTGCTGACAAAACGCGTTGATCCGTAGCGGATGGTTTCACCCGCAACAGGATACTTGAAGTTCTCCAGCGTGAAGCCTTCAATCTCCTCGGCGAATGGATAAAACGAGATAAAGCGGTAACCGCCTTCCCGTTGAATCTTGTGGATGCCCGGTTCCATGAAACGGATGCGGTTCTGTTTGTTGACGATGTAGAATTTGATATCTGAATGCTTAAGGTGGACATGGTAGACTGCATGCAGCGCACTCATATAATGGTCCAAGCGTCCGCCGGTTACACCAGTCACATAAACGTGGTGCGGTGAAAATTCCAGCGCCTTTTCCAGCGCAAGTTCTGTATCGGTTTCGTCCTTTTCTTCTTCCGCTTGGCTGAACTCAGGAAACAGCGAGGCAATTTCATCCAACTGCCTTTGCGACACCGAATCGAAATCGCCGACCGCAGCTTTTGGGAAAATACCTTGTTCCAGCAATACTAATGTTCCTGCGTCCACGCCGATGAATACTGCATCAGGCCAAGCGGCGAAGTCCGGCAATTCGTCCACCGGTCCGCTGCCGACGATTACGACATTCACGAAATGGCCTCTTCTCCAGCCCGTTTTATCGCCTGCAATGCTTCGCGTCGGTCTGCTTTTCCAAAAATCGCAGAACCTGCCACAAAAACATTGGCGCCGGCTTTCGCACATGGAATGATGGTTTCTTCGTTGATGCCGCCGTCGATTTGGATGTCAATCGCCAATCCTTTTTCACGGATGATTTTCGACAATTGCTCTACTTTCGGCACTACCGATTCAATGAATTTTTGGCCGCCGAATCCAGGATTGACCGTCATGAACAATACGAGGTCAATGTCTTCAAGGATTGGAAGGATCGTTTCGATTGGCGAATGCGGATTCAAAACGACACCTGGCTTAACGCCGGATGCGCGGATCAATTGGATTGTCCGGTGCAAATGCGGGCAAGCTTCAACGTGTACTGTGATGTAATCCGCTCCTGCTTTGGCGAAACCTTCAATGTAGCGGTCTGCATTTTCAATCATCAAATGGACGTCCAGGGGCAGCTTCGTCAATGGGCGGATGGCATCCACCACGATTGCTCCAAAAGAGATATTCGGTACGAAATGGCCATCCATCACATCAATGTGGATCCAATCTGCTCCCGCTTTTTCCACTTCCAAAACTTCTTCTCCCAATTTCGCGAAATCTGCTGCTAGAATCGAAGGTGCAATTTTAATCATTTGAGTACCTCGGCTTTCTTGTCATAATTTCTTCCAGGAATTTCAAATAATGCTTGTAGCGGTATTCAGGGATTTCTTTGCTTTCCACCGCTGCTTTGATGGCGCATTTCGGTTCATTCAAATGAAGGCATTCACGGAATTTGCACCCATTTGAGCGGGCGGCGAATTCCGGAAAAAACTCGGAAAGCTCTTCTTTTTCAACCGTTTCAAATTCGAATGAACTGAATCCCGGTGTGTCGGCCAGCAAGCCGTTATTGACTTCTAGCAATTCCACATGGCGCGTCGTGTGCTTTCCGCGGTTCAACGCCTTGGATATGGCATCAGTCTTCAAATCGAGCGCCGGCAGAATCGTATTGAGCATCGTCGATTTGCCGACGCCCGATTGGCCGGCGAGCACGCTGATTTTCCCTTCCAAAACAGGCATTAGGCGCTGCTGCAATTGCGGATCGCCGATGAACGTCGGAATCACTTCATAGCCGATTTTTTCGTAATCCGCAATGAAGTGAGCGAGTGCTTCTTTCTCGCTGTCATTCATCAAATCCATTTTGGTGATGCAAATGACAGGCTGGATGTCATGCGACTCGATGGCTGTCAAAAACCTGTCCAGCAGCATTGTGTGGAAATCAGGCTGTTTTGCGGAAAACACAAGAATTGCCTGGTCGACGTTTGCAATAGGCGGCCGCACGAGTTCATTTTTCCGTTCATGAACATGGGTGATGGTGCCTTCTCGATCATTATCCGCTTCATAGTCGACATAATCGCCGACCAGCGGCGATATTTGGCGGTTGCGGAAAACGCCCCGCCCTCTGCACTGCGTATAACGTTTGCCGTCTTCGTCCATTACATAATAGAATCCGCTTAGCGCTTTTCTGATTTGACCTTTCGGCATGCTTGCTTTCACTCCTTATGTTGTCAGCTTTTTTCCCTATTCCACGCTATTGTATTCAACAGTATCTTCTTCAATAACGGTTGAGTCGCGGACGATGCGATAAGTCGCGCTGCCACCTTCGGCAATCTGCAATTCAATTTTGCGCGAATCGCTTTCGGTGATGGTGAATTCCTCAACCGGAGCAGCCATCGTGCTGTCGTTATCCTGGATATAAATCTGGACCTTCTGTTCTACCGGCTCTTCGCCTTCTGCCGCCGGCTCGTCCGGCTCGTAAGGGATTTCGATGGTGCGGATGTATGTTTTCAGCGGCAACGGCGCTTTGCCGGAAGACATTACCACTTCAATCGTACTGCCCGCTTCCAGTTCTTCGCCAGCAGCCGGGGTCTGTGATAAGACAGTCCCTTCCGGCGCAGTATCCGATGATTCTTCACCGATGATGCGGATATTGAAGCCGGATGTGCGTGCATACTGGCTTAAGTCCGCCTCGGAAAATCCTGCAATATTTTCAACCGCCCGCATGTCTTTGCCTTTGCTGACCGTCAAGACTACTTCCGTTTCAGAAGCAATTACTTCGTCTCCGGCTTTCGGGTCATGCGCCAACACGGTGCCAGCGGGTTCATCCGAAAATTCCTCGACGATACTTACGTCCATATAATCGGCCTGCCGGAGCAGATCATCGGTCTCCTCAGCGTTTTCACCGGTATAATCCCCAAACAGTACACTTGCCTTGCCCGAGCTGATAAACAATTGGATATCAGATTCCCGGTCCCGCATTTTGCCTGACTCCGGGATGGTCCGAATAACTTGCCCTTCTGTAAAATCTTCAGAAGGTTGCTGCTCTTCTTCTCCGATTACGAAACCGGCAGCTTGCAATTCCTCGACTGCTTCATCGCGTTCCATGCCGGAAACGTCGGGCACAGCTACTTGGCGCGGTTCAAACATTCCCGGAAATGCCACAGCCGTAATCAATCCCGCCAAAATCAGCGCGCCGATAATCGCGATGGCCCATTTCAATTTTTTATTCTTTTTCTTTTGCGGAGCAGGCGGCTTTTTATTGCTGCCTCCAGCAATTTTCATGTCGTCAACAGGCAGGGCGTTCTTCGTTTCCTGTGAACTTTCGAAAGTTTTCGGATCTTTGATGGCCGGCATTGCTTTTGTCGCGTCATGATCATCAGGCACTTTAAACTTCGGTTCATTGAGCCTTTCAGGCAATAAAACCGTTGATAAGTCCTCTTCCATTTCATTGGCTGATTGGTAGCGATGCTGTGGATTTTTTGCGGTCGCCTTTAAAACGACGTTTTCCAAACTTTGAGGCATAGTAGGCACGATTTCACGCAGCGACGGTGTTTCTGTCTGTAGATGCTTTAATGCAATCGATACCGCCGACTCGCCTGAGAACGGCAAGCGACCTGTCAGCAATTCGAACATGACAATGCCCAGAGAGTAGATGTCCGATTTCTTGTTGGCCGCGCCTCCACGTGCTTGTTCAGGCGACAAATAATGGACTGTGCCCAGCACCGAATTGGTTTGCGTATAAGACGTTGCACTCAACGCCATTGCAATGCCGAAATCGGTGATTTTTACATTGCCTTCAGCATCCATCAGGATATTTTGAGGCTTGATGTCGCGGTGGACGATCTGGTTCTGGTGGGCATGTGCCAATGCTGACGCCAGCTGTTTCATGATTTTAACAGCCTGTTCAGGTTCCACGGGCGAGTGCTCGATTATGTATTCTTTGAGCGTCTTCCCCGGCACATACTCCATTACCAAATAATGCAGCGAGCCTTCTTCCCCAACATCGAAAATATTGACGATATTCGGGTGTGCCAGGCTAGTCGTCGATAACGCCTCGCGTTGGAATCGCCTGCGCAATTCTTCTTCATTGGAGAAATCATAGCGCAAAATCTTAATGGCGATATCCCGGTCCAAAATCATGTCGTGGGCCAGGTAAACGTTTGACATCCCGCCTCCGCCGATCAATTCTAAAATCTTATAGCGGCCATTAATACTTTTGCCGATTAACATGCTTACACCTCCTCATCCTTCAAGGAAAGAAGAACGAACGAGATATTGTCCTCTCCTCCCATGTCATTCGCTAGATTCACCATTTCCTCACCTTTAAGGGAAAGCGGTGCATCTGATAGAATAATGGAAGAAATTTCTTCTTTGGTTATTTTATTGCTAAGCCCATCCGAACAAATCAGCATATACGACAATGCTGTTGTTGAGAAATGAAGGATTTCGCCATCGATTTCAGGATCGGTCCCGAGCGCTTTGACAATCCAATTTTTCTTCGGATGCGATTCTGCTTCTTCTTCGCTGATTTCACCGTTGTCGATCAGCACATTGACGTAGGAATGGTCGCGCGTCACTTGTTCGATCGAGTCATTGATGACGTAAGCCCGGCTGTCGCCGATATGGCACATGACGCAATCTTCCTCTTCGATCAATGCGGCTATGAGCGTTGTGCCCATGCCTTTGCAGCCCGGGTTGTTTCCTGCGTATTCATATACCAGGCGGTTGACTTGCTGGATATTCAAGGACAGCCACGATTTCTTTTCATCAATGGATGAAAACGCGGCCGCACCTGCTTCCATGAACATTTCCCCTAATGTGTTGACGGTCATTGAACTCGCCACGTCGCCTGCGTTATGGCCACCCATCCCATCGGCGACTACTGCAAGCAGCAGGCCGTCCGGACGTTGTAAAACCGCTACCCGGTCTTCGTTGATTTTACGTTTTTTACCCGTATCACTTTCCAAAACATATTGCACCAAAACCTGGCACCCCGTTTCATGTCTAATCATTCTTGAACTATTTAAATATATAAATTGAATTAGTATTTCTCAACTACCGATATGGCGCAGGAGCATCGCACTTTCACGTCTCGAAGCTAGCGCAGCGTTGCAAAGACAGAGACAGGAACAATCATCTTTGCTCTGCCCAAAGCGTCCGATGCGGTATTCAAAAGTTAATTTCTTTAGTTAAACTTAAATAGAAGCTTGTTTGCGGAAGGCAGAAATGAAAAACCCGTCGCTGCCATAGTCTTGCGGAAAAATTTGTACGAAGCCTGTGTTTTTCAGCCCAAGCTCTTTTGGTAATGCCACCTCGATTTTTTCCATTTCCGGATGGTCTTTCAGGAACCGTTCAGCTGTGCCGCGATTTTCCACGGAGTCGACTGTGCATGTGCTGTAGACCATGATGCCGTCCGGTTTCAATAATTGGGCTGCTTGGTCGAGCAGCTCTAACTGGATTTCCTGCAGCCTGTCGAAATCCTCTTCTTTTTTCGTGTATTTGATATCCGGCTTGCGCTTGATGACGCCTAGTCCGCTGCACGGAGCATCCACTAGAATGCGGTCGAACTTTTCAGGACCGAAACGCTCGACGCTTTTCTTGCCGTCTCCGACATCCGCTTCGATGACCGTATGCCCGAGGCGTTTTGCCGTTTCATCGATCAGCTTGATTTTATGCTTATGAAGGTCCATTGCGAACAGATGCCCTTTGTTTTCCATCTTCTCTGCGATATGCGTCGTTTTCCCGCCAGGAGCCGCACACATATCAAGCACTTCCATACCTGGCCCCGCTTGTAAGGCATAGGCGCTCAACATAGAACTTTCATCTTGTATCGTGATAAAGCCCTTCTCGAACGTCGCCGTTTTGACAGGCTGGCCATTGGTCACGACCAGACATTCCGGCACCCATTTGCTTTGGACCGCTTCCAAGCCTTCGGATTCGAGCATCTCGATCGCTTCTTCCGGAGTCGCCTTCATGCGGTTGACGCGGACGGTCTGTGACGGGATTTTATTGTTCTCCAATGCCATTTCCCGCGTTTTTTCCAATCCGAATTGTTCGGCCCAGCGTTTGATCATCCACACCGGATGGCTGGTTTCGATGGAAATTTTCTCATAGGGATCACTGATTGTGTTAAATGATCGGACGCCGTTGCGCTGAACCGAACGGAGTACGCCGTTAACGAATTTGGCAATTCCGCCATGGCCGCGCCGTTTTGCGATTTCCACCGCTTCATGGACGACGGCATGCGCCGGCACCCGGTCAAGGTAGACGATTTGGTACAGCGACAGTCGCAGCAAGGTTTTTACCCAAGGCTCCACTTTGCCTTTCAAATAAGGCTCCAGGTAATAATCCAGCGTCATCTGGTGCTGCAAAGTGCCGTAGGTGATTTCAGTCAACAAGCCTTTGTTTTTATTGGAAATGGCGTAGCTTTCTATTGTCTGATGCAGCAGCAAATTGCTGTATGCCTGTTTGTTTTCAACAGCCCAAAGAATGGAAAATGCCGCATCCCGAACGTTTCCTTGCAGTTTTTTGTTTTTCATACGAATAAATCTCCCGCCTGGATCTTAGGTCCTTTTAAATAATCTGCAGCGCTCATGCGCTTTTTGCCGGCTGGCTGCAATTCCTTGATTGCCAATACGCCGTCTCCCGTTTGCACAAGAATGGCGTCACCGCCCAGTTCAAGTACTTCACCGGGTTTTCCGCTTTTCGCAGATTCGGCTGTTTCAGCATCCCAGATTTTCATGTTTTGTTCGTTATAAGTCGTGAACGCCACAGGCCATGGACGCAGCCCACGCACTTGGTTAGAGATCGCTACTGCGGATTTGGTCCAATCAATGCGTTCCTGTTCGCGTGAAATATTGCGCGCGTAGGTCACTTTTTCTTCGTCTTGCGGCTGTCTTGCGTTAGTGCCGCTGATGATCGACGGCAATGTCGCTTTTAGCAATTCCATGCCGGCCACGCTCAATTTATCGAACATCCCGCCCGTATCGTCTTTGCTGCCGATCGGCACAACGGTCTGGGAAATGATGTCCCCCGCATCAAGCCGGTCGACCATATACATGATGGTGACGCCGGTTTCCTTCTGGCCGTCGATAATGGCCTGATGGATCGGCGCTCCTCCCCGGTATGCCGGCAGCAGCGATGCATGGACATTGATGGCGCCAAGTTTCGGCGCCTCCAGCACGGCGCTCGGCAATATCTGTCCGAACGCCGCGGTGATGATCAAATCCGGCGCAAGGTCCAGCACAACTTGCAATTCTTCCGGATTCTTCAGTTTTTCCGGCTGGTAAACCGGCAATCCAAGGCGCAGCGCCTCTTCTTTGACCGGTGTCGGCGTCAGCACTTTTTTGCGTCCCACTGGCCGGTCGGGCTGAGTGACAACACAGATGACGTCATAGCCTTCCTCGACGAGCATGCGCAGGATTGGTGCTGAGAACGCCGGCGTTCCCATAAAGACGATTTTCGTCAAACCGTTTCCTCCTCTTCAAGGGCCGCTTCGGCAATAATAGCGTCCAATTCTTCTTGAGAAATATATTTCGAAATTTTGCTCGTAAACAAAATGCCTTCGAGATGATCCATTTCATGTAAAATTGCACGTGCTTCATAGCCTTCCGCTTCAAGTTCATACCAAGTGCCATCGCGCTCTTGCGCTTTGATCTTGATGTGGTCGTAGCGTTCCACTTCACCGAAAATCCCCGGGAAGCTGAGGCAGCCTTCAATATCGATGTCAGCTCCTTCATAAAGCGCCAATTCCGGATTGATCATTTCAATCGGTTCCTGGCCTTCATTGAAATCGACAATTGCAATGCGCTGTGCCACATTGACTTGCGGCGCGGCAATGCCGACGCCATCGTTTTCCAGCATTGTTTCATGCATATCATCCAGCAAAGCAGAGAGTTTTTTATCGAATTTCGTCACTGTTTCACATTGCTGCTCTAAAATCGAATTCGGGTGTTTGATGATTTCTAAGATTGCCATGTTTGGTTCCTCATTTCTTTTACATCACCGAAGTCGGATTCATATCGATCGACAATGTAGCGCCTTTTTTTATCCATTCCGAGCGATAAATTTTAATCAGCTGCTGCATGACATCGGCCAACTTAGGTTCTTTTTTGTATTTTATCAAACATTGATAGCGATATCTATTGTTCACGCGGGCAATCAGCGAAGCGGACGGCCCGATGATCAGCGTGCTTTGGGACAATTGGCTTTGCAGGAAACGGACGCTTTGATCCGCATATCCGGCGACAGTCATCAAGTCTTCGTGCGTGAATTGCACATTGACGACGTAATAATACGGCGGGTAGCCGCTGGCGCGCCGCATCGCCATTTCCTGTTCGAAGAACGGCTCGTATAATTGGTCTTTCGCGAGAGTGATTGCGTAATGGTCCGGCGTATACGACTGCACGAAAACCGTTCCCGGCAATTTATCACGCCCCGCGCGACCGCTGACTTGAGTCAGCAGTTGATAGGTTTTTTCAGCCGCCCGGAAATCGGGCAGATGCAGCGTCGTATCCGCGGATAGCACGCCCACTAGCGTGATATTCGGGAAATCGAGGCCTTTGGCGATCATTTGGGTGCCAAGCAAAATATCCGCTTTGCCTTCCCCAAAAGCCGTCAGAATTTTTTCATGGGCGCCTTTATTGCGCGTCGTGTCGACGTCCATCCGCAGCACACGGGCTTCCGGCACCAATTTCGCCAGCTCTTCTTCCACTTTCTGTGTGCCGGTCCCGAAGAAACGGATGTGTTCGCTTTCACATTCTGGGCAAGTATGCGGCACCGGTTCGTCGTAACCGCAATAATGACATTTCATCAATTCGCTCGAGCGGTGGTACGTCAGTGAAATATCACAGTTTGGACATTGCATGACTGTTCCGCAGTCGCGGCACAGTACGAACGAGGAATAGCCCCGTTTGTTGAGGAATAAAACCGTCTGTTCTTTTCGGTCAAGGCGTTCGCGGATTGCTTCTGCAAGCGGCACCGAAAACATCGACCGGTTGCCGTTTCGCAGTTCTTCACGCATATCGACGATGTTGACTGTCGGCAGCGGCTGGTTTTTCGCCCTTTTTTCAAGCACCAGCAATTCGTAGACGCCTTTTCGCGCGCGTGCATAAGACTCAAGCGACGGTGTGGCGCTGCCCAGGATGACCGGACAATTATGGTATTCACTGCGCCAAATGGCCATATCCCTTGCATGGTAACGCGGAGAATCGTCTTGTTTATAACTCGACTCGTGTTCTTCATCAAGAATGATGAGGCCCAGGTTGCGGAAAGGGGCGAAGATCGCTGAACGTGCGCCAACGACCACTTTCACTTCAGCACGCTGGATTTTCCGCCATTCGTCGTATTTTTCACCTGCCGACAAACCGCTGTGCAGCACTGCCACCAAGTCGCCGAAACGTTCCTTGAAACGCAGCGTCATTTGCGGCGTCAACGAAATTTCCGGCACGAGCATAATCGCTTCTTTGCCGGCATTCAACACTTCTTCAATCGTCTGCAGGTAGATTTCCGTCTTGCCGCTGCCGGTGATGCCGTGCAGCAGGAAGGTTTTCGGCGTATTTAACGCTGCATCGATTGCGTCGTACGCGGCTTGCTGCGCCTCGGTCAATTGCAGATTCGGTTTTTTCTCGATTTCACTTAATAATTTTGGATCCCGGTACAGCTCTTCGTTGCGGATTTCCGCAGCGCCTTTTTCAGCCAAGCTGTAAATCGTCGGCAACGTCGTTCCTGCTTCTTTTTGCAATATCGAAGACTCGATCGCTGTCCCGAGATGATTTTTGAAAAAAGCCATCAGTTTGACTTGTTGTTTGGCATTCGAGCGGATTTCGATCGACTCCAGCTGCTCAAGCGAATCCGTGATATGGATCATCCGCGCTTTTTTGACGGCAGTCTGCTGGGAAATATCGGTGTCGGCGGCAACGGTGCCGCGTTCCAGTTCTTTCTTCAATAACCCATAAACCTCGACAGCGTCCTGAGAACGGACAAAGGGCCGTTTATCGAAATAAGGCCGCAGCGGTTCCGGCAGCTCTTCGAGCGGTGCATTCAAGACAAAGCGCTTTTCATATTTCGCGCGCAAAGCTGATGGGATCATCACTTGGAGTGCATCTATTTCAAAACACACTGTTTGTTTTTTCATCCATTTTGCCATCGCCAATAATTCCTCATTTAAGACTGGCACCACATCCATCAATTCATGGATCGGCTTTAAGCGGGACACATCAAAATCGGATGTGTCCTTTAATGCAGTGATAAAGCCGAGCACTTTGCGCGGACCAAACGGCACTTTTACGCGCATGCCCGGTTCCACCAGCACCTGCAGCTCCTCCGGTACGGCGTAATCGAACGGCCGGTCAATAGGATGGGCAGCTACATCGACAATCACTTCAGCTATCATGCAAATCTTCCCTTTCCACGATCAGTCCGAGCAGCTGCTGCGCCAATTGTTCTTTCGGCAGCATTTCAAAATCGCGCTTGAATTCATTGCGGCCGTAAAGCGTGACGCGATTGGTATCCGATTCAAAGCCAGCACCCGCTTCGCTGACATCATTCGCGATGATGTAATCCGCATTTTTCCGCGCCAGCTTGTCTTTCGCATAATGCGCAACGTCATTCGTTTCCGCCGCAAAACCGATTAATATCTGATGTGTCTTTTCCTGGCCTAGCGTTTGCAGGATATCAACCGTGCGTTCAAGTTCGATCGTCGAACCGCCGGCCTGCTTTTTCATCTTTTGCGTATGCGCATGAATAGGACGGTAATCCGCCACCGCCGCCGTTTTGATGACGATGTCAGCATCCGCATACTCCGCCTTCACCGCGTTCAGCATGTCTTCCGCGCTTTCCACCGAAATTCTTTTGACTCCTCTTGGCACCTGAAGCGAAACCGGTCCGCTGATCAAAATCGTTTCCGCGCCCAATTCCGCAGCCGCACGGGCCATTGCATAGCCCATTTTGCCGCTTGAGAAATTCGTCAAAAACCTGACCGGATCAATGCGCTCCCGCGTCGGGCCTGCTGTGACAAGGACTTTTTTGCCAGCCAGCACTTTGGGGCGAGTAAAATAAGCGGACACTAGCTCAACAATTTTCTCAGGCTCTTCAAGCCGCCCTTTGCCGACATAACCGCAAGCCAAAAAGCCCTCAGAGGGCTCAATGAATTGGATGCCGTCTTCGTGCAGCTGCTGAATATTCCGTTTGACGGCTGGATGGTCGTACATATGGACATTCATCGCGGGCGCCACCCAAATTGGGGCAGTTGCGGCGAGCAATGTCGTGGTGACCATATCGTCGCCGATGCCGTTTGCCAGCTTGCCGATGACATTTGCAGTTGCGGGCGCCACTACGATCAAGTCCGCCCAATCAGCCAAATCGATGTGCGCAATCACTGAGGAATCCTTTTCATCGAATGTATCAAAATAGACATCATTGCGGGACATCACTTGGAACGACAGCGGCTGGACGAACTGCCGCGCCGATTCGGTCATGACCACTTTGACAGCGGCTCCTGCCTGCGACAGTTTACTGACCAAAGCCACCGCTTTATAGACAGCAATGCCGCCGCTTACACATAATAGGATTTTACGATTCACCAACAACACAAACACCCTTTCTAAACAACAAACTCCCAAAGAACAAATTTGCTCTGGGAGTCGTCGGTTGCGATTAATGGTTAAATTTCATCTTCATAGATAGCGAATTCGTCTTGATGTTCGATCTTCAATACGCCTGCAGCCACTTCTTCAAGCGCTTTTCCTACAGACTTAGTGGACACGTATGAATCAAGCTTTTCGTCGCCATGCTCATGCAATTGGCGGGCACGTTTTGAAGCAAGCGCCACCAACGAGTATTTCGAATCGATTTTGCTTTTTAATTTATCAACGGATGGGTATAACATCAGGCATTCTCCTTTAGCATATCAAGATAGCGTTGCTCAACACGTTCACGCTTGCAATGTTCCGCGATGATAATCGCATTGATGCGGTCACATGCGCGTTCAACTTCGTCATTTACAACAACGTAGTCATATAAATTCATCATCTCAAGTTCTTGGCGCGCTGCACTTAAACGGGAAGCGATTACTTCATCGGTTTCGGTGCCGCGGCCGACCAGCCGATCTTCAAGTTCCGCCAAACTCGGCGGCGCAAGGAAGATGAACAAACCGTCCGGAACTTTCGCCCGGACTTGGGCTGCACCTTGCACTTCGATTTCCAGGAACACGTCCCGGCCAGCGTCCCGCATCATATTGACATAATCAAGCGGTGTGCCGTAATAATTCCCGACGAATTCCGCGTATTCGAGCAATTTCCCCTGCTCGATCAGCTCTTCGAATTCGCTGCGGGTCTTAAAGAAGTAATCGACTTGATCCACTTCCCCTTCCCGCGGCAAGCGGGTCGTCATTGAAATGGAGTATTCATAATTCGTATCCGGCTGTGAGAACAGCTCTTTTCTGACGGTGCCTTTACCGACACCCGAAGGCCCTGATAATACAATCAGCAGTCCGCGATGTTTTCTCATTTTATCCCTCATTCGTTTCGTCGTCATTTTCTTCAGCACGTGCAAGCAATGTTTCAGCCGACATAGCGGATATGACAACGTGGTCGCTGTCCATCACCAAAATCGATCTAGTCTTCTTGCCGCCAGTCGCGTCAACTAGCAAGCCTTTGCTGCGCGCTTCCTGAACCAGTCTTTTGGACGGTGCAGAATCTGGTGTAACGATCGAAACGATCCGATTCACCGACACGGCGTTGCCACTGCCTAGAGAAACAAACTTCACCGCTTTTTTCACAGACTTCACCGCCACCCATAACTGGTCATTGTTCTTCGTTTTCTATCTAACTGTCTTATTATATCATAATACACCGTGAAAATGATAAGATGGAACAAAACGATTTGAAAGAGGGATTTTTAATGGCATTTGATGGATTATTTACAAGAGCGATGACGCGAGAGCTCCAAGGGCTCGTGTCAGGCAGGATTTCAAAAGTTCATCAGCCCAATCAGCTTGAACTGCTGTTGCACATCCGTGCGCAAGGGAAAAACCATAAGTTATTGATTTCGATTCACCCATCATACGCACGCATGCACCTGACCAATATGGCGAACACCAACCCGTCCGAACCGCCGATGTTCTGCATGCTGCTGCGCAAGCATATTGAAGGCGGCGTCATCACGAACATCAGCCAGCACGACATGGACCGGCTTATCATCTTGAAAATCAAGAGCAAAAATGAAATCGGAGATGACATTGAGCGCGAATTGCACGTTGAATTGATGGGTCGGCATTCAAACGTCATTCTTGTCGACGCCGAACGGATGATGATCCTCGACAGCCTCAAGCATCTGCCGCCGAGCGTGAACTCGTACCGCACCGTGCTGCCGGGCCAGCCGTATATCTTTCCACCGTCCCAGGATAAAAAAGATCCGTTCAGCTCCCCCGCTGAGCTCACAGAACTCAGCGAGCAGGAAATCGTCGGCGCCTTTGCCGGTTTTTCTCCGCTGAACGCGCGCGAACTTGTGCACCGGCTCAGCCAAACCGACAGCAAAGCCGAAGCCGCTGAGCAATTCCTGAATGAATTCCTGAAAGAGCAGCCGTCCGGCTATTACGTCGAACACGCGGGCAAAAGCTTTTTCTCCGCCGCGCCTTTGACGCATATTGCAGGCAGCACACTCGAATTTCCAACGCTTGGCGAATTATTGGACCGCATGTATTACGCGAAAGCAGAACGCGACCGCGTCAAACAGCAAGCCGGCGACCTTGAACGCTGGCTGCAAAATGAAATCGCCAAGCTGAAAGGGAAACTGAAAAAATTAAAAAAAGAGCAGGACCAAGCTGAAAAACGCGATTTGCTGCAATTGAACGGCGAGCTGATCATGGCGAACCTGCACCGCATGACCAAAGGCTTGAAAGAAATCGATGTCGAAAACTATTACAACGGCGAAACTGTTGTAATTGCCTTAGATCCGCGGAAAACGCCGATTGAGAATTCCCAGAAATACTATTCACGCTACCAAAAAGCGAAGACCGCACTGGTGAAAACGCAAGAACAGATTGAGAAGACCGAAGATGACATCAATTATTTCGAAACACTCATGCAGCAAGTCCAGCAAGCCGGCATTTCCGACATTGAAGAAATCCGTGAGGAGCTGGCGGAGCAAGGCTTCATGAAAGCACAGAAATCGAAGAAAAAGAAAAAGCCGGTGAAACCGTCCGTTGAATCGTATGCCTCGAGCACAGGAGTGCAAATCTCGGTCGGCAAAAACAACAAGCAAAACGATTATGTGACATTCAAAGTTGCCTCGAAATCCGACACATGGCTGCACACGAAAGACATTCCCGGCTCACATGTCGTCATCCATTCGAACAATCCGGATGAAACGACGATCCTTGAAGCCGCAACCATCGCTGCCTACTTCAGCAAAGCGCGCGGATCAAGTTCTGTCCCGGTCGATTACACCGAAGTCCGCCAGGTAAAAAAGCCAAGCGGCGCCAAACCGGGCTTTGTCATTTATTTCGAACAGAAAACGGTCTTCGTCACCCCTGACGAAGACATGGTCATCAAACTGAAAAAATAAACATTGGGCGGGAAGGCTTTGGGGCCTTCCCGCTTTTTCTATACCTGATGCATGAACGGCGAGTCCAGCAAAGCCCCTTTTTGTTTACATAATAATATTATAATTATTTTATTATAGAAGACATTGCCCTGTTCGCTTGGAAATGCTATGTTTTTAAAGAACTTTTCTATTTTGATCACTTGCATTGGAGGTTTTTTCTTTGAACGATATTGAATGGGGGCTCCTTTTTGACCCTCAACTGGCTATAGACTCGCTGCCGTATGTATTGGGCGGCGTCGGGTACACATTATTGATTTCAATAGTCAGTATGGCAATCGGGCTGGTGCTCGGCTTTTTCCTGTCGCTTGCCAGAACAGCGCCTTACCGCCTGCTGGAATGGCCCGCTCGCTTGTATATTTCGTTCATGCGCGGCGTTCCGATCCTCGTCATCTTGTTTCTATTGTATTTCGCATTGCCTGTCATCGGCATCCAGTTTACCGCTTTGCAAGCGGCATTGATCGGATTCTCCATCAATTCCGCGGCCTATATCGCGGAAGTGTTCCGTTCATCGCTCGCTTCGGTCGACAAAGGCCAATGGGAATCGTCCCGTGCGTTGGGGCTGACTTATTGGCAATCGATGCGCCGCATCATTCTGCCCCAATCCGTGCGCATCGCGATTCCGCCGCTGTCGAACGTCTACCTCGATTTGATTAAAGCGTCTTCGCTCGCTGCGATGATCACGGTACCCGAAGTGTTCCAAAAAGCCCGCATCGTCGGCGCAAGGGAGTACGATTTGCTGACGCTGCTTATCCTAGTAGCGCTCGTATACTGGGCCATCTGTTCGGTCATGACCGTTTTCCAAAACTACCTGGAGAAACGGTTTGAAGAATACCTGTAGATTTTCCTGTACCAGCTGAATAAAGAAACGAAAAGGCCGAGCCTCCATTTCTGGAAGCTCGGCCTTTTCTCAGTTAATTCCCTGCAATGTCCCTTTTCGTGAATGCGGTCCAAGCTGCTGCCAGGAAAATGAAAAAATAAATGGCGAGTATGGAAAGTGAAAACGCCAGCGTCATCCCTTCGATCATCGGCTCGGAACCGTTGAAATACTGCCCGAGATTCGTATTCGCAAACAAAATATACTTCGACCAGCTGTATTGCGAGACGAAAGCGACAAGGGCATTGCCGGCCATCATCAAGAAAATCGCTAGGCCGATTGCCATGCCGCTGCTCCGGAAGATGGTCGAGATCATGAAGGCGAACGTTGCCATCATGACCAATGTCACCATGCCGAAACCATAGCCTTGCAAGATTTCCTTAAGGACCGAAGTTTGCTCAAAACCACTAGATGTCTCTTGGACAATCATCGGAGACGCGCCGTTCAGCCCGAACAGCAGGGCTCCCACTATCCAGGAAGCGGCCAACATGGAGACTAGCAAAGTCAAAGCAAACAGCAGCACCGACACATATTTTGACAATAAAATCTTAGTGCGTGAAATCGGGCGGATCAGCAGCAGCTTGATCGTGCCCCATTTGAATTCATTGGAAACGATGCCTGCTGCAACGATGATCGTGAACAAGCTCAACAACGAAGTGAGCGCAGCGTTTTCCAGCACATATTCCCAGCCATCATAAGGCAATGGCTTGATATCATTTTCCAGGTAGTATTCGTTTTTCTGGATGACAAACGGATTTGCAAAGCCTGCAAACTCATCTTCTTCCATCTCTTTCGCAAGCGCCGCATTTTCTTCCTGCAGTTCTGTTTGCCAATCGGCGCCGTATTCTTCTGTG
Organism: Planococcus sp. (in: firmicutes); assembly: GCA_035468565.1. Taxonomy (GTDB): domain Bacteria; phylum Bacillota; class Bacilli; order Bacillales_A; family Planococcaceae; genus Planococcus. The sequence continues at coordinate 10,003 of DATISS010000109.1, read as the reverse complement.
GCAATCCCGGAACCCATAAACTTCGCCAGCAGCCCGGTACCGAGGACGATTGCCGCAATGAGCACAATCATGATCCAAGTCGATTTTTGGGCATACAGTTTTATCTGTTCGTTCCACACCAGCTTTAGGAAATTATTCAATTGCATTCTCTCCTATCAGGTCAAAGAATTTATCTTCCAACGTCGATTGCAGAATCCGCACCCCATAGACATCCATCCCTCTATTGACGAGGTTTTTCAAAATATGCGGAATATCCTCCCGCTTGGCCGAGACGATCAGTTCTTTTTTATTGATGGCAATGGTTTGTGCCATTTCGCTTTGCAGATAATCTTTGGCCATCTCGAGTGGATGCACTTCGATGTGCACGTCTTTTAATGCGCTATGGTCTTCCACTGTTTTGACGGATTCGATGGCGATCAACTCGCCTTTTTTGATGACGCCGATCCGGTCGCACATCAATTCGATTTCCGACAACAAATGGCTTGAAACGATGACCGCGACATTTTCTTTTTCAGCCAAATTGCGTATGTATTTTCTGATTTCCCGGATGCCGGAAGGGTCTAGGCCGTTTGTCGGCTCGTCGAGTATGAGGATCGACGGTTTATGGAGAAGCGCCTGTGCAATGCCGAGCCGCTGCCGCATGCCTAATGAATAGCGCCCCGCTTTTTCATGAATGGCATTTCCCAAGCCGACCAATTCTACCACTTCCTTGATCCGTTCCTGGGAAACCCCTTCCGTCATGCGCGCGTAATGCTGCAAGTTTTTCCAGCCGCTCAGGAACGGATACATTTCAGGGTTTTCTACGATCGCCCCGACATGGCGGATGGCTTCTTTGAAATCATCTTTGATGCTTTTTCCTTCAATCAGCACATCGCCTTCCGTGATGTCCATCAAACCGACCATCATCCGGATCGTCGTCGTTTTCCCCGCTCCGTTCGGCCCTAAAAAGCCGAAAACTTCACCCGCCTGGATTTCAAACGTCAGGCCTTTGATGATCGGTTTATTGCCGATGGTTTTCTTTAATCCGATTAACGTCATAGCTGCTTTTCCAGCCAAATAAAAACCTCCCACACTATATTTGTTTCTATAGAACTATACGGTTGTCAGGAAATAAAGTTCCCATAAATGGAAATTAACTTCTAATTTATTTTAAATTAAACTTAAATTTTATATTTTTTGATATTCCGCAAAACAGCTACGAAGGTATTGACCCAAGAATTGGGACGATACCTTTGCGACGAAGCGCATAGCGCTGCAACGTACTTTTTGTCCCGAAGCTAGCGCAGCGTTGCAGGGACAGGGACAGAGATAGGGACAGAAGCAAAAGGTTTTTAGGTATGAAACGAGTGTTCTTCTCGGCTCATGGCGATGAGCTTGCGCAGGAGCAACGCACTTTCATGTTTCGAAGCTAGAGCAGCGATGCGGAAACAATCGTCTTTGCTCTGCCCAAAGCGTCCGTAGCGACGTATAAATCTTATATTCTTTTGTTCAACATATATGGTTTCATTTCATTGAAAAAGGGCTGGTTCGCTTTTCAGCTCTCAGCCCTTTGGCATTTTATAATTTATCGACATAGCGTTTTGCATCCAGCAATGACATGCCGAATTCTTCGCGCGCCTTCCTTACTGCCTCCACCGTTTTCCCACGGTGCAGCAAGTTGCGCAGGTCTTCATTAACTGCCTGCTCCGCTTTAGGCCGTGTGCCAGCGGTAAACTCATTCAAACGTTTTTCAAGCGATTTGATGCGCTTATCCAGGCTGCTGAAAAGAAGATAACCGCCTAACAGCAGCATTGCGAAAACTGGCAAATACCACGTTCCAACCATCCCTTCATCCCCTTTCTGCTTAACGGGACGTTTTAAGGAGCAATTCAGTTCCTTTTTCGTAAAAATGCTGACGCTCTTCCTGCGGCACCAAAGAACCGCCTGTTGCCCAGACCACATGATTGGCATTTGCCATATTCAAGCCTTTCGCTGCTGCGTAGCCTGTGGCCAGAATTTTCTGCGGCCCCGGAAAGCCGGCCGCTGCGGACGGTTCGATGAACATGTCTTCGCTGTCGAACAAGAGCTTCAGCAGCTTGAATAATTCAGCGTCTTCCAATGTATAAGTGCCACTGATCAATTGTTCGCTTATGCCAGAGGCAAAGCTCGATGGCCGGCCGACCGCAAGGCCATCCGCTTCGGTATGGTTATCGATGCCGAAATCCTGGACACAGACTTTTTCCTTTTCACCCGTCAGCAAGCCGATCAGCACGGCTGGCGAATGGGTCGGCTCTGCAAAAAAACAATGGACTGCGTCGCCGAGAACTTGCTTCAAGCCGAACGCGATGCCGCCCGGCGCCCCGCCGACGCCGCATGGCAAGTAGACAAAGAGCGGATGTTCCGCGTCGACCATGACTCCTAGCTCCTGCAATTGCGCTTTCAGCCGAAAAGCAGCCGTACTATAGCCGAGGAATAAATGCCGCGATTTTTCATCGTCGACGAAATAGGCAGAAGGATCCCGCTTTGTGGCTTCCCGCCCTTCCGAGATCGCCTTGCTGAAATCCCCGCTGCATTCCCGCACCGTTGCACCTTTTGTCCGCAACAAATCTTTCTTCCATTGTTTCGCATCATCCGACATATAAACGGTCGTCTGGAAACCAAGCTTTGCACCGGCGATTCCGATACTGAGACCGAGGTTGCCCGTCGAACCCACTCCGAGTGAATAGCCGTTGAAAAACTGTTGGAACCGTTCACTGGCAAACTGGCTATAATCTGTTGAAACGTCAATCATGCCGGCATCTGAAGCCATCCTTTCCGCGTGCTGCAGCACTTCGTAAATGCCGCCGCGCGCTTTGACAGATCCCGCTATCGGCAGATCGTTGTCACATTTCACGTAAAGCCTGCCTTCGATGTCTGCTCCATGCCGTGAATTCAATTGCGCTTTCATATTGTCAACGCGTTTCAGCGGCGATTCGATGATGCCGCCTTGTGCCGCTGTCTCCGGAAACGCCTCAGCAATAAACGGCGCAAACCGCTCCCATAATTCCTGCGCTTCTGCCATGTCTTGTCGGTCTACGGGCAAACTTTCCACGTCTGCCATTTTCCGCGCGCCGGGATTCAGCCACGCAACTTCCTTAAGCGCGATAATATCTTTTAATAATGGGTATCGTTCGGTCCAGCTTTCGATTTCATTCTCATTGAACACTATAGTAATCCCCTTTCAAATCCATATTGCTTGTTGCTTTCATCATACAAGAAGCATTGATGGATTTCAGCAAAATTCCCGGCATTTCCACTGGAATTTATTAGCTGGTCAGGTGTAGATGCTAATTTCTTTGCCCCGGCGAATGAAAAGAGCGATGTCTTCCTCTAATATCGAATATTTTATTTCCAATATTTTCATTTACTTCCCCGGAAGGCGAAAATACTTTCCGTTTGCGCCCCTTTACTTTCCCTCAGAGCTAAAATACTTTCCTTCCGCCACAAAATACTTTCCAAAACCGGCAGAAAAAAAAGCCGACCCTCGGGTCAGCTCTTCAACGTGCCAGCTTTCAAGTTTTCGTGCCAATCTGCCAGCATCGGCAAATCTTCTTCGCGGATTGCTCCGGTTTCGATTGCTTCTTCAACTAGCGCAGGGAAATTCGTCAAGGTATGGAATGTAAATCCGGCTTCACGGATTGCGTCGATCGACTGCGGCAAATCATATGTGAAAATTGCCACGATGCCGAGAACGTCGAATCCGGCCGCTCTCAATCCTTCTGCCGCCTGCAACACGGAACCGCCTTTGGAAATCAAATCTTCCACGACGACTACTTTTTGGCCCGCTACGACTTTGCCTTCAACCATATTGCCTTGGCCATGCTCTTTCGCTTTCGAGCGCACATAAACCATTGGCAGCTCCAGCAAGTCGCTGACCCATGCCGCATGTGGAATGCCGGCTGTCGCTGTGCCCGCGACTACTTGGCAATCCGGATAAAACTCTTTGATCAGCCCAGCTAAGCCTTTGGCGATTTCTTTGCGCACAGCTGGATAGGACATCGTCAGGCGGTTATCGCAGTAGATTGGCGATTTGACGCCTGATGCCCAGGTAAAAGGTTCGTGCGGACGCAATTCGACCGCTCCGATGCTCAATAATTGCCGCGCGATATGCTGTTTCATAATTGCCCGCTCCATTCGTTTTTGATTTGGCTGTAGCTTGCAGCCGGATTTTCAGCTTTCGTGATGGCCCGGCCGACAACAATATGCGTCGAACCTTGAAGCCTTGCCTGCTCTGGCGTCGCGATGCGTTTCTGGTCATCTCTTGCCGCGTCTGCCGGCCGGATGCCGGGTGTTACACGCATAAAGCCATCGCCGCACCTTTCGCCAATCGCGGCTGCTTCAAGTACCGAACACACCACGCCGTCGAGCCCCGCCTGCATGGCCTTTTTCGCGTAATGCAGCACCGATTCGTGAAGGCTTGCGCTAATCAATTGATCGCTGTGCATCTGTTCTTCGCTTGTTGATGTCAATTGCGTCACGGCAATCAGTTTCGTCGCAGAACCTGAAAGTCCGCGCTTTGCCGCCTCCATCATTTCAACGCCGCCTGCCGCATGGACGTTGGTCAAATCGACGCCCAATTTGGCAAGTCCGCGCATCGCCGATTCGACCGTGTTCGGGATGTCATGTAATTTCAAGTCCAGGAAGATGTCATGGCCCATCGCTTTGATGGCACGCACCAAATCCGGGCCTTCCTGGTAGAACAATTCCATGCCCACTTTGACAAATAAAGGCTCGTCAAAGCGGCTCAAAAATTCCTCTACTTGCTGTTTGGTAGAGAAATCGAGTGCGATGATAGGTTTATTCACAGGCGATGGCTCCTTCCGACCAATTCTTCTACCGATTCATATCCGAGTTCGTGCAGTTTTTCCGGCAATGCCGCAATGATTTCAGGGCACACGAATGGATTGACGAAGTTGGCGGTGCCGACCGCGACAGCGTTGGCTCCGGCAGACAGGAAATCGATGACGTCCGTGACGTCGGTGATGCCGCCCATGCCGATGATTGGCAACTCTGTGTGCTTGCGCACTTCATAAACCATCCGCAGCGCAACCGGCTTGATGGCAGGGCCAGATAAACCGCCGGTGATGTTCGCAATGACCGGCCGGCCTGTTTTTGGATCCAGGCGCATGCCGAGCAAGGTGTTGATCATCGTGATGCCGTCCGCTCCGCCTTCTTCGACCGCTTTTGCAAGCTGCACGATGTCGGTAACGTTCGGCGATAATTTAACATACACCGGCACTGACGACACGTCTTTCACGGCACGCGTCAGCGCCTTCGCGATATTCGGGTCCGTGCCGAACGTGATGCCGCCTTGTTTGACATTCGGGCACGAGATGTTCAATTCCAGTGCATGGACATTCGGCGCATTTGAAATCGCACGCGCGACTTCGACATAGTCTTCCGTCTGCGATCCTGCGACGTTGGCGATGATTGATGTGTCGTATTGCTCGAGCCAAGGCAATTCCGAAGCCATGACTTTTTCAAGGCCCGGGTTCTGCAGGCCGATGGCATTCAGCATGCCGGAACTTGTTTCCGCTACGCGCGGCGTCGGGTTGCCCAGGCGCATTTCAGCGGTCGTCGCTTTGATCATGATGGCGCCTAGCTGGGATAAATCATAGAGCTGCGCGTATTCTTTGCCGAAACCGAAGCAGCCAGAAGCCGGCATGATCGGGTTTTTCAAGTGCAGCCCTGGCAAGCTTACTGTTAAATTCGTCATACGATCACCACTCCCGCTGGAAATACCGGACCATCCGAGCAAACTTTGATGTAATCCGTTTCACTTTTTGTCGTCCGGCAGACACAGGCGAAGCAAGCGCCGATGCCGCAGCCCATGCGCTGTTCATAGGACAGGAAGCCCTGCTTTTCCGGATACGCCCATTGCACCGCTTCGAGCATCGCTGTCGGGCCACAGCTGTAATACGTGTCGAAATCCTTCGGCAATTCGTTGAGGATATGTGTCACAAAGCCTTGTGTGCCATGTGAGCCGTCAACTGTCGCGATATGCGTTTCGCCTAGTGCCTTGAATTTCTCTTCGTAGAAAACGGCCTCTTTGCTTTCAAAGCCCAGGATATGGACAGTTTCAACGCCTTTGGCATTCAGTTCTTTCGCCAGCTGGTAAAGCGGCGGTACGCCAATGCCGCCTCCGATCAAATAGGCTTTGGCTTTTGCGGCGGCGACATCGAATCCGTTGCCGAGCGGTCCGAGCACATCAATTGTGGCGCCTACCGCCTTCTCTGCCAAAAGGCTGGTCCCGCGCCCTTCGGCACGGTAGATCATCGTGAATTGTGATTCTTCGCGGTTGATTTCCGCGATGGAAATCGGGCGGCGCAGCAGCGGCTCAAACGACTCCGCTACCCGGATGTGGACAAATTGCCCCGGTTCTTGCATGTCCTGCACCAAGTCGCCTTTTACGGTCAGTTCGAAAATGTGGCGGGCAATCTGCTGCTGCGAGACGACAAGCATTTTTTCTTGTCTGATCATACACCTGCCCCCATTTCTTCAGCAGAGAATGTCATGGATTCGATGACGCCGAGCATGGCGCGGGCGGTATCAAGTGAAGTTAAGCATGGCACGCCGTTCTCCACGGATTCACGGCGAATGCGGAAGCCGTCGCGTTCCGGCTGCTTGCCTCTCGTCAACGTGTTGATGACCAGCTGCGCGCGGCCGTTTTGGATTGCATCGACCAAAGTCGCGCCTTGTTCGCCGATTTTGCCGATTTCCTTGACGCGGATTCCGGCGTCTTCAAGCGTTTTTGCTGTTCCTTCTGTCGCCATGATCTGGTAGCCGATAGCCGTGAAGCGTTTGGCAAGGCCGACCGCCTCTTCTTTGTCTTTATCGGAAACCGTCATCAGCACGGTGCCGTGGTCTTTGATTTCCATGCCTGCTGCGACAAGCCCTTTGTAAAGCGCTTTTTCGAGCGTCGCGTCTTTGCCCATGACTTCCCCGGTCGATTTCATTTCCGGCCCAAGCGTAATGTCGACACGGCGCAATTTCGCGAACGAGAAGACCGGCACTTTGACGTAGACGCCTTTGGCTAGCGGTGCGAGCCCTGGTGTATAGCCTTGGCTGACAATCGACTGGCCGAGAATCGCCTTCATGGCAATATTCGCCATCGGAATGGCCGTGATTTTGCTCATGAACGGCACTGTCCGGCTCGAGCGCGGATTTACTTCGATGACGTAGATTTCGCCGTTCGAAATGACGTATTGGATGTTCAGCAAGCCGACGATATTCAAGCCTTTGGCAAGGCGTGTCGTGTAATCCACCAATGTGTCGAGCAATTCATCCGAAATGTTCTGTGTCGGGTACACCGCAATCGAGTCGCCGGAATGGACGCCCGCGCGTTCGATGTGTTCCATGATGCCAGGAATCAGGACGTTTTCACCGTCTGAAATGGCATCGACTTCGATTTCAATTCCTGTCAGGTAGCGGTCGACCAAGACCGGATGTTCTGGGCTGGCTTCGACGGCATGTTCCATATAATGGCGCAAGTCCGCTTCGTTATAGACGATTTCCATTGCACGCCCGCCAAGGACGTAGGATGGGCGGACAAGGACCGGATAGCCGATATCACCTGCGATGACGGCCGCTTCCTGTGCCGATACCGCTGTTTTGCCCAGCGGCTGCGGAATGCCGATTTCGTGCAGCGCCGCTTCGAATTTATTGCGGTTTTCCGCGCGGTCCAGATCTTCAAGAGATGTCCCGAGAATCTTCACGCCGTGCTGTTCGAGCTTTTCAGCCAAGTTGATGGCGGTTTGTCCGCCGAACTGGACGACGACGCCTTTCGGCTGTTCAATTTCGATAATGTGCATAACATCTTCAACAGTTAACGGCTCGAAATACAATTTATCGGAGATCGAGAAATCGGTCGATACGGTTTCCGGATTGCTGTTGATGATGATCGCTTCATAGCCCGCTTCTTTGATGGCCCATACGGAATGGACTGTTGCGTAATCGAATTCAACACCTTGTCCGATACGGATCGGGCCGGAACCAAGGACGATGATGCTTTCTTTATCCGTTTTTACCGATTCGTTTTCGTCTTCGTAAGTGCCGTAGAAATAAGGCGTTTCGGATTCGAATTCAGCCGCACACGTATCCACCATTTTATAAACAGGCATCAACCCTTGCTCTTTGCGCCATTCATAAACGGACTCTTCGGTTACTTCCCACAGCATTGCGATCGTCTTGTCCGCAAAGCCCATGCGTTTCGCTTTTTTCGCCACGCTGAAATCGAATTTTTGGTTTCTCAATACTTCCTCGTACTGTACGAGGTTCTCGAACTTTTTCAGGAAGAATAAATCGATTTGGCTCCAGTCGTGGATTGCTTCGATCGTTACGCCACGGCGCAATGCTTCACCGATGAAAAACAGGCGTTCATCGCCAGCACGGCGGATGCGTTTCTCGATCCATTCATCGCTCATGCCTGCACCGTTCTTCAATGCCAGATGGAATTGGCCTGTTTCCAGCGAGCGTACAGCTTTCATGATCGCTTCTTCGAAAGTCCGGCCCATCGCCATGACTTCGCCAGTCGCTTTCATTTGCGTGCCAAGATTGCGTTTTGCCGATTCGAATTTATCGAACGGCCAGCGCGGAATCTTCGCGACCACATAGTCAAGCGCCGGTTCAAAAGCGGCATATGTGCGCCCCGTCACAGGGTTCATCATTTCATCAAGCGTCAAACCGACAGCAATTTTTGCAGCAAGCTTCGCGATCGGATAGCCGGTCGCTTTTGAAGCAAGGGCCGATGAACGGCTGACCCGCGGATTCACTTCGATGATGTAATAATTGAAGCTGTCCGGATCAAGCGCCAACTGCACATTGCAGCCGCCTTCGATTTTCAAAGCCCGGATGATTTTGAGTGAAACATTGCGAAGCATCTGGTATTCCCGGTCCGACAAGGTCTGGCTCGGCGCCACGACGATCGAGTCGCCTGTATGGATGCCGACCGGATCAATGTTTTCCATATTGCACACCACGATGGCTGTATCGTTGGCGTCACGCATCACTTCATATTCGATTTCCTTGAAGCCGGCAATCGATTTTTCCAGCAGGCATTGCGTTACCGGGCTGTATTTCAAGCCGCTCGTGACGGTTTCCTGCAGTTCTTCCGGGGTGTGGCAAATTCCGCCGCCTGTACCGCCGAGCGTGAACGCTGGGCGCACGATGACCGGATAACCGACGCGTTCGATGAACGTGCGGGCTTCTGCCATGTTATGGATGATATCGGAATCCGGAACCGGTTCACCCAGTTCGTTCATCAAGGTGCGGAACAAATCGCGGTCTTCCGCTTTATGGATCGCTTCCAGTTTGGTGCCGAGGATTTCGATTTCCAACTCATCGAGAATGCCCGATTCGTCCAGTTCAATCGCCATGTTCAAACCCGTTTGCCCGCCCAATGTCGGAAGCAAAGCGTCCGGCCGTTCTTTGCGCAAAATGCGGCTGACAAACTCGAGTGTGATCGGTTCGATATAAACTTTGTCCGCAATTTCCGTGTCCGTCATGATTGTAGCCGGATTGGAGTTGATCAGGATGACCCTGTAGCCTTCTTCTTTCAGTGCTAGACACGCCTGTGTTCCTGCGTAATCGAATTCTGCTGCTTGTCCGATGACGATCGGCCCCGATCCGATCACCAGAATGCTTTTAATATCTTGTCTTTTAGGCATATTGTTGCTCCTTTCGATTTGCGCTCATCAGTTCGATAAAACGGTCAAACAGGTAATTCGAATCTTCAGGCCCTGGTGAGGACTCCGGATGGTATTGCACAGTGAAAGCTGGATAATCCAAATGCGACAGCCCTTCATTGGTGCCGTCGTTCAGTGCGCGGTGCGTCACTTTCAAGCGAGTGCCCTGCAGCGTATCTTCATCGACCGCGTAGCCGTGGTTTTGCGAAGTGATTTCCACCTTGCCGGTCGTCAAGTCCTTCACCGGATGGTTGCCTCCGCGATGGCCGAATTTCAATTTGAACGTTTCCGCTCCGCAAGCG
>DATISS010000108.1:0-38931 GCA_035468565.1 Planococcus sp. (in: firmicutes) | reverse complement strand
GATTCCGCTGGAGTCGCCGCCTTCCGCTACATTCAAGGGTATTTCTAAAAGTGAAATCATTTCTTAGATTAAAGAACTTGAAAGAAACACTATCTGCAGTTTTTTGCTGTTCTCCAGATATGGAGCAAAACTGAGGAGGCTTGGCGCTCGCTCGCGGCAAGCGCAGCAGTTTTGCAGAATATCGACTAATTTATTTAATATAAAAATAACGCTGGAAGCTTTTAAGCTTCCGGCGCCGCCTGTTTCAGGACTGGTCAATCTTCGTATTTAAGGGCATCTCCATCGAATGGTGCATCTGATACTTTGATGGAATCAGTTGGGCAGCCTTCGAACGCATCTTCCATGTCTTCTTCCAGTTCGTCTGGAACTTGGGAAGTCCCCATGTTATCATCTAGAATAACAAACGCGATTCCTTCATCATCATAATCATAGATATCCGGTGCAGCTGCTCCGCAAGCGCCGCAAGCGATACAAGTATCCTTATCGACAATGGTATACTTAGCCATATTAGTTTCCCTCTCCTTTATCTCCGAACAAGTTCATTTTTACTACCGTATTCATTCTAAAGGTGTTTGTTCAGTTTTTCAACAAAAAACCGTCAGGAGGGCGCCACTTGCTTTTTGAAGAACTTGTCATTTCAATTATGAAAGCTGTAAACCTCGAAAGGACTGTGTCCTCACCCTTCCATTTGATCAAAGGAAAAAAGTCGGGACAGACGATTCAGGATATCGGCTATTACCGGCTCCATCCATATTTCGCGCTGATGCCTAAGCTTGACAAGAAAGCGTATGACGAGGCGATTCAAAGCCTTTTTTCGCGTAATCTGCTGCGCCCCAATGAGCAGGTCATCGATTTGTCAAATGCAGCTTTAGGGATGGAGATTCCAGGGAGCAAACTTAACGGCTGGAAATACCGCGGCAATGAAATCCTCTTTTTGAACCGCCTGTCATTAATTGTCCAAACTTTGTCCCATACGAGCCAAAAAGAATACCGCTTCGACCCGGTGCATAACGCGGTCGATTTGCAAGGTTGGGTGAAAGATTATTTGACCCGCATCAATTTCCGGGATTCTGAAACAGCCGAACGCTTAAAAAAAGAAATGCACGATAGTCTTGAAGCCACAGCTGTGCCTGAAGATTATAAAATGATGTTGATGCAGCGGCTGACGGGACTTGGCTTAAGCGGTTTGACGTGGGAGCAGATTGCGGCAGGGAAAGAGCTCCATACGCTAGACGTCCAGCTTGCGGTCATCGAAACTCTTCACGCTTGGCTTGAGGTTCTGGAAGGCGGGGATTTTCCGCTTTTAACGCCGCTTTTGAACGGAGTCGTTCAACTGTCGTCGCTCACGGAGTCAGCGGAACGCACCGATAAGCTTTTTAAGCAAGGACTGTCTCTCGCAGAAATCGCGGCCATTCGGCAATTAAAAACGAGCACGATCGAAGACCATTTCGTGGAATTGGCGATGGACGATCCGTCCTTCGACTATACCGTGTTCATACCGCAGGAATTATTCCGCAGCATCACCGACATAAGCGCACAACACAATACGAAGCGCCTCAGAGACATTAAGGAGATGCTGCCGCAAGCGAGTTATTTCCAGATCCGCTTGGCGCTTGCTGTAAAGGAGGACATTTCATGAAACTTGAGGAATTGCTTTTCAATACATATGGCTTCACGTCGTTCAGGCCGGGCCAGCGGGAAGTGATCAGCCGAATACTCGAAGGCGGCGATGTTATTGCCCTTTTGCCGACAGGGATGGGCAAGTCGATGTGCTACCAACTTCCTGCACACCGGCTGCCAGGAAGTGTATTGATCGTTTCGCCGCTGCTCTCGCTGATGCAAGATCAAGTTGCCCAATTAAAAAAGATGGGTGAAAAATCAGTTGTCGCCATTAATTCGTTTTTAAAGCCGGACGAAAGGGAGAAAATCTGGGACAATTTAGCAACGTATCGGTTTATCTTCATATCCCCAGAAATGCTGGTTCAGCCATTTGTGAAAAATCAATTGCAGCGCATTCAAATTTCGCTGCTGGTTGCGGATGAAGCTCATTGCATTTCGCAATGGGGCTTTGACTTCCGTCCGGATTACCTGCGCATAGCCGAGATCCTACCGGTGCTGGGAAATCCGCAAGTGCTGGCTTTGACCGCCACGGCAACAAAAAAAGTCACTGATGAAATCAAAGCGTACCTCAAGCTTAATGATCCTTATGTTTACACACATTCAATGGACCGGAAAAATATCGCCTATGATATTAAGCGTTTTGAAAATCCGAAAGAAAAAATAGAGTGGCTGAAATCGTTTGTGCAGGAATTCGAAGGGCCGGGCATCATTTACGCGGGCACCCGCAAAAAATCACAGGAAATCGCGGAATTGCTCCTTGAAATGGGTCTGTCTGCTTCGTATTACCACGGTGGCATGGAACATCAGGACCGCATCTTCGTCCAGCAACAATTTCAGAATGGTGAATTGGAATGGGTTTGTTCGACCAACGCTTTCGGCATGGGCGTGCACATCGCAGATATCCGCCACGTCATCCATTTCCAGCTGCCGACTTCCATAGAAGGCTATGTCCAGGAAGTCGGACGCGCAGGGCGCGATGGCGAGTCAGCACTTGCAACACTTTTATACACGGCGGGCGATGAAATGCTCATGGAAAGCCTTGTGATGGATGAGCTCCCGAATCGCCATGAAATCGAGTCGGTGGCTAATAATAGACAGGATAGCAGGCGGTTGGTCGAAGATGGAGTGGTCCGTGAAACGGCTTACCGTGTGGTTTCCTATTGGCTGAGCCAGATGACAGCGGAAGAAACGGCCGCAAGGATCGACTTGATCCGCCAGGAGAAAATTCAGCAGATAGACAAAATAAAAAAACTGGTGAATTTGACGGGTTGTATCCGGGAATATCTGGTCAGCTGCTTTGATCAGGAAGTGGAGAGCAAACCGGAAAATTGCTGCGTGAATGATGGCATCAATTATGAAGTATTTGAAAAAAAGAAGCAGAAACAACAAAAAAGAGAGATAGACAATTGGCGAAATCGGCTAAATGCACTACTACCATTGGGATAATTTTCCGATAATTCATTTACAAAGTTGATTTTTTTCGGCATAATAGAGTTATCAGATTAGGTTAGGAGCAGTCAACTATGGGAAAACAAAATTACCGTGACGCCATCGAAAAAGACCGCCAGGAAGTCAGTGTCCTAGGCAATGCAGCCGCTTCTAGAATTGCACAGCGCAAAGCGGTTAAAGAAAAGCCCAAAAAAACGAAAAGTGTTTTATTGACGACGTTATTTTTCCTTTTTATATTGATTCCAGTTAGCATACTGATTTATGTCGCTTTTTTCTATGAACCTAATGATACGTTGACGGCAAGTCCATCCAGCGATGAAGTGAGTCTGGAATCCCCGACCCCTGATGCGCCTTTGGTTCCAGTGGTGACGGAAGAACAGGAAGCTGAAGAAAAGGCAGCAGCAGAGAAAGCGGAGGCGGCGCAAGCGGCCGAAGCAAAAGAAGCAGCTGAAGCAAAAGCAGCGGCAGAAAAAGAAGCCGCTGACAAACTAGCGCAGCAAGAAGCTGATAAAGCAAATGCTGATAAAGAGGCGGCACAAAAAGCAGCGGCACAAGCGGAAGCCGAAAAAGAGCGGCAGCGTGCTGACGCAGAAAGACAAAAACAACAAGCTGACGCAGAAAGACAAAAACAACAGGCTGACGCAGAGAAGAAAAAACAAGAAGCGCCATCAACGCCTGTCGCCGCATCGAAAACGCATACCGTGCAGTCGGGTGAAACCTTATACCGCATTGCCGTCAATACTTATGGCAGCACAGGAGCAAGCGCGGGTGTCGAAAAGATCAAAGCAGCAAACGGCTTAAATTCGAATGAAATCACAGTCGGATCCACATTAGTCCTGCCTTAAATGCAGGACATGGATATTCGGATGTTGAAGAAAGTGAAAGAGAAAAAAGTATAAGATAGAGGTGAATTGAATGTTTGTAAAAAGTGTAATGGTGAAAAAAGAAAAGTGTTATACAGTGAAACCGGAAGATTCAGTTGGAAAAGGATTTGACTTATTGGAAAAGCACTCAATCGATGCACTTCCAGTAGTCGACGGCGTTGATTTCAAAGGAATATTCACTTGGTACCATAGCCTTCGTGCATATTTCCATTCAGGCATGAGCAAAGAGGATTTTGTGAAATCCACTAAAATCAAGGATGTTATGGTCAACCAAGATGTCTATCTTGGAATTGACGACGTTTTCGAACAGGCGATTGTCGCACTGAACGATTTTCCAATCATCGCGGTTGCTGATAAAAACGAATTTCTTGGCATCGTCACGCGTTTCGATGTGATGAACCAATTGCAAAGCGCTTTCGGCATGCAGTCCGAGGGGACGCGTATTACGTTTACATCAGTAGAATCCGAAGGGCGCATCGGACGCCTTGGGCATATTATCGAAAAATACAAAGAATCCGTCATCTCGCTTGTGACATTTGATGAAACCGATAAGCTGGTGCGCAGAATTGTCCTGAAAATCAAGAAAAAAGATAATGTGGAAAAGTTCGTGAAAGAGCTTGAGAAATCAGGATTCCGGGTATTGGATATCGCAGAAGACTGATGGGGAGATAACCCATAAAGAGGCATAAGCAGCTCTTTGCTTATGCCTCTTTATTTATGGAAAGGAAAAGATTTGTATGAAAAAGCTGATATTTGGCGGGCTGGCGATTGCAGCCGCGCTGCCGCTCCAAATGGTACGGAACGCTTTCGCCATAAACCTGCGCCGGCAGGCAATCGGGCTTCAGGCATCAAAACCATTCCAGCCATTTGACATGTTGTTCATCGCAGATGTGCACCGGAGAGCCTTGCCGGAAAAACTGTTCCGGTTTCCAGTAGACATCATCGTCATCGGCGGTGATTTTACAGAAGGTGGTGTGCCGTGGGAACGGGTGGAAGCGAATCTGGCAATCTTAAGCCGGCAAGCTCCAGTCTACTTTGTGTGGGGCAATAACGACCGTGAAATGGACGAAGACAAACTCCGCCAGCTTTTTGCCGAATACAAGGTCAAAGTGCTGGAAGATGAATCGGTCGCGTTATTTGGCCAGCGCCATTTAAGGTTGGTGGGGATCGATTATTTCGCCTACAAAAAAAATTCATTTGAAGCCGCATTTGCAGAAGTCCTGGAAAGGGATACGGTCATTTTCGTTTCGCACACGCCGTTTGTCTTTAAAAAGATTCGCGATCGGTATAAAGTGGATTTCGCTTTAGCCGGGCATACCCACGGCGGGCAGATCCGCTTCGGGAAGATAGGGATATACCGAGAGGGGCGGACCGAAAAGGTAGAGGGTGTCATACAATTAATCAGCAATGGATTCGGTACGACCAAATTGCCCATGCGCCTTGGGGCGGATTCCGAGTTCCATCTTTTGACGGTTTATCCGCGCGCGGAAAAATGACACATCCAGCTGGCAGAAGCCGGAAAAATCCACTATGCTTACAAGAGAGACAGACAGTGGGAGAGATTTAAATGATAAAAACAGATGTGGTAATTATCGGCGGAGGCCCTTGCGGTTTGGCAGCGGCCATTGATATAAAAAAAATCGGCCTCGATCCGATCGTTATTGAAAAAGGCAATATCGTCAACGCAATCTACAATTATCCGACACACCAGACTTTTTTTAGTTCCAGCGAAAAGCTGTCGATTGGCGACATCCCGTTCATCACGGAAGACCGCAAGGCGAAGCGTAACCAGGCGCTTGTCTATTACCGGGAGGTCGTGAAACGCAGCGGAATTAGCGTGCGGCCATTCGAAACTGTTTTGGCAGTGGAGAAAAAAGAGCAATTCATCGTTACAACCTCAAAAGAGACGTATTCAGCCAAATACGTCATCGCTGCTACCGGTTATTACGACAACCCGAACAAATTGGTGGTGGAAGGAGCAGACTTGCCGAAAGTCATGCATTACTTCAAAGAAGGCCACCCTTATTTTGACCAAGCTGTATTGGTGATTGGCGGCAAAAATTCCGCTGTTGACGCAGCACTTGAATTGCATAAAGCCGGTAGCCGCGTAACCGTCTCCTATTACGGCACCAGTTATTCGAAAAGCATCAAACCTTGGATCTTGCCGGAATTCGAAGGCTTGGTCAGAAACGGCGAAATCACCATGCTGTTCGATTCGATTGTCGATAAAATAACGGAAACCGAAGTCGAGTTGACCGTCAACGACACGAAAGAGCGGATCCCGAATGATTTTGTCTTTGCCATGATCGGCTATCACCCGGACCACGAATTCCTGAAAAAGATGGGGATTTCGATCGATCCGGAATCTGGACGCCCCAATATCAACGAAGCGACGATGGAGACTGATGTAGAAGGGTTATACATCGCCGGTGTCATTGCAGCAGGCAATAACGCCAATGAAATCTTTATCGAAAATGGCCGCTTCCATGGTGGCCTTATAGCCCAAAGCATGGCTGGAAAAGAGGGTGCACTATAAGTGCATCTTCTTTTTATTTTTATTGGCAATCTGCTTTTTCCCGCTTGCGAATTCGTGTAAAATAAACCCCATAAGGAGCGATGTACATGAAAAAGAAAGTTTCATTACTCACCACCGGCGGCACGATCGCCAGCAAGGAAATTTCGAAAGGGCTACTGAAATCAGGAGCAATTTCCGGCAAAGAACTTGCGGCATTGTGCCAGCTTCCGGAAGAAATAGAGGTGAACGTCATTGACGTTTTCCAGCTTCCTAGCATGCATATCGGTTTTAATGAATGGGAAGTGTTGAAAGGGGCGATCGAAACGGAACTGGCTGATGAATCGGTCGATGGAATCGTCGTCACCCATGGCACGGATACGCTCGAAGAAACGGCTTATTTCTTAGATTTGACGATTGATGACCACCGGACGATAGTTGTCACAGGATCTCAGCGGTCTCCGGACGATGTGGGCACGGATGTCTATTCCAATTTGAGAAACTCCGTATATGTCTCCGTCGACCGCACATTGCGCGGCGTCGGCACGGTAGTAGTCTTTAATGAACGGATCTATTCAGCCAAATACGTCAAAAAAGTGCATTCGAGCAACCTGCAGGGCTTTGATTCTTTCGGGCATGGTTATTTGGGCATCATCGATAATAATGTCGTCAGCGTTTACCAAAAGCCGATCGATCATGAAGTAAAAAAAGTGGGCACCGCCATTCCGCGCGTAGACATCGTAAAATGCTTCTCCGGCCAGGACGGACTGCTCATCGATTTGCTTGTGCAGGGAGGCGTGAGAGGCATCGTGCTGGAAGCAGCTGGGCGCGGGCAAGTCTCGCCTTATATGGTCGATGCGATTGAACAGGCAGTGGCGAAAGGCGTCGTGGTGTTATTGACGACCAGCGCAGAAGAAGGGCGCGTTTATCCGAGCTACGGTTATCTTGGAAGTGCCCATGATTTGATGCAAAAAGGCGTGATGCTGGGCAGCGACTACGACAGCAAGAAAGCTCGTATTAAGCTAGCCGTCCTGCTTTCGGTTTCTGAAAAAGTGGCGATTGACGCTTTTTCAAAATAACATCTACCCTTTGGTAAACCTCTAAAATTTTCCATTTATTTATGTTATAATAAGAGCAAATTCAGCAAAGGGGCATCCATATGATAATTCTATTAACTGTTGCGATTGCTCCGAGCCTGGCGCTGTTTAGTTACTTTTATTTGCGCGACGATTTTGCGGAGGAACCGTCGAAATTATTATTCCAATGTTTTATGTACGGAGCGGTTCTGACGTTTCCTATTTTGTTCATTCAATATGTTTTCGATGTCGAAGGCGTTTTCTCCCAGGTATTTTCGCAAAGAGTCTTTTTCCCAAGTATTGTCGAAGAATTCTTCAAGTGGCTTGTGCTGATCATCGCAGTTTACCGCCACATCGATTTTGAAGATCCGTACGACGGAATCCTTTACGGTGCGAGCGTTTCGCTTGGATTCGCTACAGTCGAAAACATCTTGTATCTATTTGAGTTCGGCATGCAGACAGCTTTTCTGAGAGCGTTCCTTCCCGTCTCCAGCCACGCGCTATTTGGAGTGGTGATGGGATTTTATCTTGGTAAAGCGAAATTTTCTACCGGCAAAAGCGGCCGGAAATGGCTGGCAATGGCTTTATTCGGTTCAGTGATCCTTCATCTGGCTTATAATGGCATCCTGTATTTGGATACTTCCTGGTCTTACGGCGTAATTCCGTTTATGATCTTTTTATGGTGGTTCGGCCTGCGCAAGGTCAAGCAAGCCCACCAATTGAGTGTAAGCCATTACCACGACAATACGTCTCTGCACCCATAAAATATCGTAATGATCCAAGCTATCCCAAAAAGTCGCAGCAGCCGACTTTTTGGGATAGCTTTTTTCAATCAATACGGCAAAGGGAGCTTGGCGAATCTAAACATCCGCTTCCGCTTTTCTTGTGTCCAGACTCCAGCGGACAGATTCTCGGGTCGCAAGCCATGCAGGCTGTGCGGCACAGAACGCCGCTTCGCCGACAAGGCTTGCGCCCTAAGAATCTAAACATCCGCTTCCGCTTTTCTTGTGTTAAAATATGTTGAATACATATGATGAGGTGGCATTTTTGACGAATCCAATACAAATCGCAATTGACGGCCCAGCAGCGGCCGGAAAAAGCACCATAGCAAAAATAGTGGCTGAGCAATTAGGCTATATTTATATCGATACTGGCGCGATGTACCGCGCCATTACGTTAAAAGCGATAAATGAAGGCATTAATATGGCCAGCAATGAAGAAGCGGGCGAACTGTTGCTGCGCACACAAATCGACTTAAAGCCTTCTGACAATGGGCAGCTGGTGTTCATGGACGGCGCCGAAGTGACTGAAGCAATCCGCACCCAACAAGTCACGAAAGCGGTATCGGAGATGTCTGCGCACGCACTTGTCCGTGAACGCATGGTCGAGCTGCAGCGGCAGCTTGCGAAAAGCAGAGGCGTCGTCATGGACGGACGCGACATCGGGACGGACGTGCTGCCGAACGCCGCATTGAAAGTGTTCATGTCAGCGACTGTTGAGGAACGGGCGCGGCGCCGTTTTGAAGATAACAAAGCTCGCGGCATCGATACGCCTTTAGCTGAGCTGCAGGAAGAAATCGCTGCACGCGATAAAATGGACTCGGAGCGGGAAGTATCCCCGCTGAAACAGGCAGCGGATGCGATTTATATCGATACGACCAAATTGACAATCCGCGAAGCGGCCCAGGAAATTCTGGCGTTGGCCAAAGAAAGGATGGCTTAAGGTGAATTTATACGCATTCGGCAAAACCTTAGTAAAAACTGCTTTAACGCCTCTTTACCGCTTTGAAGTGTTGGGGCTTGAATCTTTCCCGAAAGAAGGTGGCATCCTTCTTTGTTCGAATCACATCCATGCGCTTGACCCGCCAGTCGTCGGAATGACTGCTCCACGGACTGTCCATTTCATGGCGAAAGAAGAATTATTCAAGCTGCCGGTTCTTGGCGCATTGCTGCCGAAAGTTAATGCCTTTCCGGTAAAGAGGGGCATGAGCGACAGGGACGCGATGCGCACCGCCCTTAAAATCCTGAAAAGCGGCGAAGTGGTCGGCTTGTTTCCGGAAGGCACGCGTTCGATCGATGGAGTTTTGAAAAAAGGTTTGAGCGGGGCTGGATTCTTCGCATTGCGCGGCAATGCGGACGTTGTCCCGTGTGCGATTATCGGCCCGTATAAAGCGTTCCGCAAAGTGAAAGTGGTGTTTGGCGAACCGATTCCCATGGATCCGTACAGAGAGCGCAAAGCGACGCCAGACGAAGTGACTGAAGTGATAATGGCATCAATCCAGAAGCTTTTGGATGAAAACAGCAAATAAAAAGTGATAATTTTTGTTTTTATTAGAGAATTCGAATAAAATGAGATGTGTATAGTTTGTGAAGGAGGGCTACTGATGTCTGAGGAAATGAACATGACGGAAAACCGTGACTTCCAAGTGGGAGATCACGTAAAAGGTACAGTTCTTAAGATCGAAGAAAAAGCAGTAACCGTAACAATTGATGGCGCGCCATTTGATGGGATCATCCCGATCAGCGAATTGTCGAGCCTCCACATCGAAAAAGCATCGGATTCAGTAAAAGAGGGTGACGTTCTCGACTTGATCATCACAAAAGTCGAAGATGAGAACTTTGTATTATCCAAGCGTAAAGTGGATGCTGAACAAGCATGGGACTTGCTTGAGAAAAAGTTTGAAACTGGTGAAATAATCGAGACGGAAGTGAAAGATGTCGTCAAGGGCGGATTGGTTTTGGACCTTGGCGTGCGCGGCTTTGTGCCGGCTTCGCTAGTAGAAGATTATTTCGTTGAATCGTTCGAAGATTATAAAGGCAAGACGTTGGCATTCAAGATTGTGGAAATGGAAAAGGAAAACAACCGCTTGATCCTTTCTCACCGCGCTGTAGTTGAAATGGAGAAAGAATCACAGAAAGAAGAAGTGATGGACACCATTCACCAAGGCGACGTATTGAAAGGGAAAGTCCAGCGCATTGCTTCATTCGGCGCGTTTGTCGATATCGGCGGAGTCGATGGGCTTGTCCATATCTCTCAGCTGTCTCATGAGCATGTTGAAAAAGTATCCGACGTTGTTAAAGAAGGCCAGGAAGTGACGGTTAAAGTATTGTCGGTAGACCGTGATTCCGAGCGCATTTCGCTATCGATCAAAGATACGCTTCCGGGGCCTTGGGATGCGATTGAAGAAAATGCGCCAAAAGGGTCGGTGCACACAGGTAAAGTGAAGCGGCTCGTCAGCTATGGCGCGTTCGTAGAAGTGTTGCCAGGAGTGGAAGGCCTTGTGCATATTTCCCAAATTGCGCACAAGCATATCGGTACACCACACGAAGTGCTAAGCGAAGGGCAGGAAGTCCAAGTGAAAGTGCTTGAGGTCAACAAAGCAGACAAGCGTCTGTCGCTAAGCATTAAAGAGCTTCAGGAAAAAGAGGCGGAGCAATCGTATACCGACTATGAAATGCCGGAAGAGTCCAGCGGCTTTTCCATCCGGGATGTAATTGGCGACAAATTAAAAGGCTTCAAGTCCGAATAGAATGACCAGAGCCGATAGGAAAATGGATCATATAAGATTTGCGGTGTCGACAGGCCAAGGAAGAGAAACGATGTTTGA
Organism: Planococcus sp. (in: firmicutes); assembly: GCA_035468565.1. GTDB lineage: Bacteria > Bacillota > Bacilli > Bacillales_A > Planococcaceae > Planococcus. The sequence continues at coordinate 27,783 of DATISS010000108.1, read as the reverse complement.
TGACGTTCGTTTGATCCATCAAGCATTGCCATCCCTTGGGGTTGAAGACATCAGCCTTCATATCAGGACAGGTGATTTGAAGTTGGAATCACCTGTTTTTATTAATGCCATGACGGGCGGAGGCGGCGAAGAGACGGCCAAATTGAACGGTCTGCTCGCACGTGCTGCAAAGGAAACAGGCTTAGCGATGGCGGTCGGTTCTCAAATGGCTGCGCTGAAAGACCCCGCTGAACGGGCGACTTATGAAATTGTGCGGAAAGAGAATCCCACTGGTTTCATCATGGGCAATTTAGGCAGCGAGGCCAGTGTCAGCCAAGCGCTGCAAGCAGTGGAGATGATCGGGGCAAATGCTCTGCAGATCCACTTGAATGTTATTCAGGAGTTGACCATGCCGGAAGGCGACCGAGATTTCAAAGGAGCGCTTGAGCGCATCGCTGCTATTGCGGAAAGCCTGCACGTGCCGGTCATCATCAAAGAGACCGGGTTCGGCATTTCACGGGAAGCGGCAGAAAAACTGGCGCACACCGGAATCGCTGCAATAGACGTAGGCGGTTTCGGCGGAACAAACTTTGCTTCAATTGAAAACGAACGGCGCGCGCGCAAACTTTCCTATTTCCAGGATTGGGGCGTACCGACAGCTGTTTCCATCATCGAAGTGAAAGGAGTTTTCCATAAAACGGTGCTCGCTTCCGGCGGCATTCAGCATGCACAGGATGCCATAAAGGCTTTTGTGCTAGGAGCGGATGCTGTGGGCCTTGCAGGGACGTTCCTCAAAACGGCGCTTGAGGGCGGAGAAAAAGGCTTGGTCGCGGAAATCGGCTTGCTGCAGGAAGATATGCGCATGATGATGACCGCTCTCGGAGCGGCGGAGCCGGCTGGTTTGAGAAGCTGCCCCGCCATTCTGTCCGGTGGTTTGAGCCATTATTTGTCCATGCGCGGCTACGACCCGGCCGTATATGCCAATAGGACCAATAACTGAAAATTACACCTTTTAGGGTGATGGACATTTACAAGATGCCATCGCCTTTTTCGTGTATAATAGGAATATCAGAAGTGGAAGGATGAATTTATTATGGCAAAACCGGTAGTAGCAATCGTTGGCCGGCCGAACGTAGGCAAGTCCACGATTTTTAATCGCGTGGTTGGAGAACGTGTATCCATCGTGGAAGATATTCCAGGAGTTACACGTGATCGCATCTACAGTTCAGCTGATTGGCTGACTCATGAATTTAACATTATTGATACAGGAGGCATCGATTTAAGCGACGAGCCTTTCTTGGAACAAATCCGCCAGCAGGCTGAAATTGCCATGGACGAAGCGGATGTCATTATCTTCTTAGTCAACGGCCGAGATGGCGTGACTACGCAGGACGAACAAGTCGCAAAAATTTTATACCGCACGAAAAAGCCAGTCATTCTGGCTGTCAATAAAATCGATAACCCGGATATGCGCCATATGGTATTTGATTTTTATCAATTGGGTATGGGCGAACCTTACCCGATTTCAGGGTCACACGGTTTGGGCATCGGGGATCTTTTGGATGAAGTTGCGAAAAACTTCCCGAAAGACGATCAAGAGGAATACCCGGACGATGTCATCAAATTCTCGTTGATCGGCCGTCCGAATGTCGGCAAATCTTCTTTGGTGAATTCATTTTTAGGGGAAGAACGCGTTATTGTCAGCGAAATTGCGGGAACTACCCGTGACGCAATCGATACTCAATACGAATACGACGGTCAGCCTTATGTCATTATCGATACGGCAGGTATGCGCAAAAAAGGGAAAGTATATGAAACGACTGAGAAATACAGTGTACTTCGTGCATTGCGCGCGATTGAACGTTCAGATGTCGTCCTAGTTGTACTCAATGCCGAAGAAGGCATCCAGGAGCAGGACAAAAAGATTGCCGGTTATGCACATGAAGCGGGCAAAGGCGTCATCATCATTGTCAATAAATGGGATGCTGTCGAAAAAGACGAAAAAACCATGAATGTCATGACGCGGAAAATCCGCGAACATTTCCTTTTCCTGGATTATGCACCAATTATGTTCGTATCCGCAATCAGCGGCAAGCGCGTCCATAATATCCTCGAAATTGTCAACCGGGTGAATGATAATCATGCAAGACGCATCCAGTCCAGCATTCTGAACGAAGTCATCGAAGATGCAGTTGCGATGAACCCTGCGCCGAGTGATAAAGGCCGCAGATTACGCTTGTATTACGTTACTCAAGTTGCCATCAAGCCGCCGACATTCGTTGTCTTTGTCAACGAGCCTGAACTGATGCATTTCAGTTACGAGCGTTTCCTGCAAAACCGGATCCGTGAAAGCTTTGACTTTGAAGGGACGCCGCTCCGGCTGATTACGCGCGCCCGGACATAATTGGAAATTGGGAAAAGGTGGTTACTGATATGGAAAAAATATCTGTATTTGGAGCAGGGAGCTGGGGCACTGCGCTAAGCTATGTGTTAGCGCAAAACGGCCACGACGTCCTGCTTTGGACGCACCGCGCAGAACAGGCGGAAGAAATCAACCAACATACGAACAACCGATATCTTAAAAACATCCAATTGCCCGAGAACTTGAAGGCGACAAGTGATTTAAAAGCGGCTGTCGACCACTCGTCGACTTTTGTCATCGCTGTTCCGACAAAAGCAATCAGGGAAGTTTGCTCCGCAATCACTGCAAATTTGAATAAAAAGACTTTGTTAGTCCATGTTTCTAAAGGCATCGAGCCGGATTCCCTAAAGCGCATCAGTGAAATAATCCGCGAAGAGGTTCCGGCGCAATGGCTAGAAGATGTTGTCGTCCTTTCCGGACCGAGCCATGCGGAAGAAGTGGTGCTTGAACAACCGACGACTGTCACGGCTGCATGTGAGAATACGGCAGCTGCTGAAAAAGTCCAGGATCTGTTTATGAACCATTATTTCAGGGTTTATACGAATACCGACGTCATCGGAGTTGAAATCGGCGGCGCGCTTAAAAACATCATTGCATTGGCTGTCGGCATCACCGACGGCTTGGGTTATGGAGACAATGCGAAAGCGGCATTGATGACGCGTGGACTGGCTGAAATCGCTCGCCTCGGCGTCAAGATGGGCGCCACACCGCTTACATTTTCCGGACTTACAGGTGTCGGCGATTTGATCGTGACGTGCACGAGCCCCCATTCACGCAACTGGCGTGCCGGGAATATGCTTGGAAAAGGCAAAACGATCGATCAGGTGCTCGAAGAAATGGGCATGGTTGTGGAAGGCATCCGTACGACAAAAGCCGCCCACCAATTGTCTGAGGCCTATAATGTGCCTATGCCAATCACTGACGCTTTGTATGCGGTCCTGTTCGAAGGCGTGTCAACCACTGACGCAGTGGAATTGCTGATGGGGCGCATGAAAAAGAACGAAATGGAAGATCTCATCAACTTGCTCTAATTGTCACAAAAGAAGAGGCAGCGTTACTCTGCCTCTTCTTTTTTTGTGCTATACTATGGTCTGAAACAGTACGAAAGGCGGTCTATTATGAGCTCTTTAGACAAAATGTGGGTCTCGTTCGCGGGAATTGCGTTTCTGATTATTTCAATGGGAATGATTTATTTAAGCAGGTATAAAATACAAAATGGCATTGTGAAATTCGTTTTTGCGTTAATCGCTTATATTCTGCTGATTCTTGGATTCTTTATAATGGTGTTCATAGTATTCAACGGTCCAACAGGCAACGTGTGAGGTGAGGAAAATGAAAAAATTATCGTTGATCGCTATTCTGGCAGCGGCAGCCATGTTCTTATCGGGCTGCATGTTCCCGGAAAGTGAGCGGGCGGAAAACCAGATCCCTTATGAAGAACAAGTCATACAGGTGCAGAATGCGGTAAATCAGTTCAGAGGAGCTCAAGGCGGGATCTTGCCGATTAAAACACGGGATATGGATGTTGACCAATACATCAAATACCCGATTGATTTCTCTAAAATTGTACCTGCTTTCTTAGCTGAAATTCCTCCGAATGCATTTGAAACAGGAGGGATTTTCCAATACGTGCTTATAGATGTCGAAGAAAATCCGACAGTGAAACTCGTGGATTTGCGCATCGCTGAAGAAATTCGGACGATCAATATCCGCAAAAGCGCGAATGGCGGGCGTGCTCCGATAGCTGAAATTTTGGCGGACAATGTCTATAAGCTGAATTACAAAGCGATGGGCTTCAAAGAAGATCGCTTTGTCGTAAGCCCTTACAGCGGCAGAAATCTGCCGCTGGTCGTCAATGGCCAAGGGGAGATCTTTGTCGACTATTCAATCGATCTGTACTCAGCAATCCAGGAGTATAGCGGAACACTTGAGGCCGGCGAGGATATCCGGTTCTTGCTATATGAGGACAATCCGGTTGTGCCGGCATACTCTCTTCCTTATACCGTAGACGAGAACAATGAACCGGTCTTTAAAACAGAGTAAATTAGAGCGGAATTGCTGATTTAGCGCGGTTTGCATCAAAATCAAAGGATTTACAGGATAATAATTGAATATTTGTTGGTTTTATTGGAAAACCGCGATATTAGTTGTTGCTATGCATTTTTCGATATGATACTCTTTTTACAGGATTGAACGATTGCATCCCCTTTGAGAGGAGGTGAATAGCATGAACAAGACAGAATTAGTGAACTCTGTTGCTGAAGCAGCTGAACTTTCTCGTAAAGATGCTGCAAAAGCAGTTGACGCTGCATTTGAAGCGATTCAAGAAGCTCTAACTAAAGGTGACAAGGTACAATTGATCGGATTCGGTAACTTTGAAGTACGCGAACGCGCAGCACGTAAAGGACGCAACCCGCAAACTGGTGCCGAGATCGAAATCGCTGCAAGCAAAGTTCCTGCATTTAAGCCAGGTAAAGCACTTAAAGACGCAGTGAAATAATCTTCTTTGCAGTACATAGAATGACTTTTGCGAGATTCGTTCCCGCAAAAGTCATTCTTTTTTTAAGTTTTCAATTTTGCCAAGAAACCCTACATATGCTACGATTTGTGAGAAAAGCGGAAGCGTTCGGACTGCGCCAGCAAGCGCAAGGCGATAGCCGTCATCCGATGGCTTGCTGCATGAGCGGCTCCAAAAGTGATTTGTCTTTAACGGGGGGAAGAATAGTGATAGATACGAATTCTAATAAAGTGGATTTAGATAAAATAGAGAAAGCGGTGTCAATGATCCTTGAAGCGGTCGGAGAAGATCCGTCGCGTGAAGGCCTGCTCGATACACCGAAGCGTGTCGCAAAAATGTACGCTGAAGTATTTTCCGGTTTGCGTGAAGACCCGAAAGAGTATTTCAAGACCGTATTCCATGAAGGCCATGAAGAATTGGTTTTGGTAAAAGATATACCGTTTTACTCGACTTGTGAGCATCATTTGGTACCGTTTTTCGGGAAAGCCCATATCGCTTATATCCCGAGAGATGGCGTTGTAACCGGCCTCAGCAAATTGGCGAGAGCAGTGGATTCCGTGGCTAAACGGCCGCAGCTGCAGGAGCGCATCACCTCGACTATCGCTGACTCTTTAATGGAATCTCTGAATCCGCACGGTGTCTACGTGATGATAGAAGCTGAGCATATGTGCATGACGATGAGAGGCATTAAAAAACCTGGCGCTAAAACAGTGACTGCGGTGTCCCGCGGGATTTATGAAAACGATGATGTGAAACGCGCGGAGATTATCACTTATATCAATATGGACTAATATAATGCCCATCATTTACCGGAAGAGGGTGAAAACATGGCTCAACTAGAATACATTGTGATCCGGGCGCTTGAAGACGGCGTGAACGTGATCGGTTTGACGAGAGGCAATGATACGAAATTCCACCATACTGAAAAGCTTGATAAAGGCGAAGTGATGATTGCCCAGTTTACAGAACATACCTCTGCGATGAAAATCCGCGGCAAAGCGGAAATTCAAACGGCGCATGGCCTGACTGAAAGCGAAGCGAAAAAGTAGGCATATCGGATGAAGGCGAAGCTGTGCCTGTGATATACTAAAGGTGTATGGTATGGCTAAACCATGAATGGAGCAAGCAGTATGAATGAACAGCAAATACATTCAAAAATTACTTCTGTGGAAACCGATGTGCTGAAAGCTGTCAAACAGCGCACACTCGAGAAGTTCACAGACGGCCCATCAGTCCAACGGGCAAGGTTGTTTTTTTTGATTCTGCCTTTTTTTGACAATAAAATGTGGTCGGCTGATATTGAAAGGGCTGCTAAAACAGTATCGATCGTCCATGCGGCTTTGCAGGCCCACGATTTAGTGGAAGACGACGTGCTGGCAGACAAAAAACAGCAATTGACGGTACTCGCAGGAGATCTCTATAGTGGAATCTATTACAAAATGCTTGCCGAAAACAATAATATTGCGATGATCCAACGGCTGGCAACCGCTATTGTCAAAGTGAGCGAGAAGAAAGCTTCGTTTTACACAAGCGAAATACTGTCGATGGACGAAATCGATGAAGCCGTAAAACAGATTGAAACTGAACTATTGTTTTCGTTTTATAATTTTTACGGGTACCAGGAATATTCTCCTTTGGCGGTTTTGATGCTCACCTATAACAGGTATACCTCAGAACTCGACTGCTTGCAGAAGGGCGGTCAAAGCCTGGCTTTACGGATGATGAACCAGACATTGCGGCATCCGCTGCAGACCGAGCGCTGGCTTCTGGATAAACTCGATTCACTGCATGAAGAAATTCTGCAGGCGATCGGCACGTATAATTTTAATTACGAAATTAAAAATTTTATGCTCCATCAAATAACCCCGCACCAGCATAGAGCTGAGCAGCTAACCCGAGAAGGATGACTGACATGCAGAAGACGAAAGAACAGCGAGTCCACGAAGTTTTCGAAAAGATATCGGTTAACTATGACCAGATGAACTCTGTCATCAGTTTCCAGCAGCACAATAAATGGCGCAAAGACACGATGGATAAGATGCAAGTCCCTAAAGGCGCATCTGCCATCGATGTCTGCTGCGGCACTGCAGATTGGACGATTGCGCTCGGCGAAGCGACAGGAGAGTCAGGCCGAGTAGTAGGCCTCGACTTTAGCCAGAACATGCTGAACGTTGGCATCGATAAGACGAAAGATATGCCACAGGTTGAATTGGTCCAAGGCAATGCCATGGCGCTGCCATATCCGGACAACTCATTCGATTATGCGACGATTGGTTTTGGTCTGCGCAATGTACCAGATTATGAACAAGTCTTATCTGAGATGCACCGCGTGCTCAAGCCTGGCGGAATGATTGTGTGTCTGGAAACGTCACAGCCGAATAATGTCTTCAAGCCATTTTTTAGGGTGTATTTCCGTTTCATCATGCCGATATTCGGCAAATTGTTCGCCAAAAGCTATAAAGAATATTCGTGGCTGCAGGAATCTGCCAAAGACTTCCCCGGCATGAAAGAATTGGCGGCGCTCTTCGTGAAAGTCGGATTTGAAAAAGTGAAATACAAGCCTTATTCAGGCGGTGCAGCAGCACTGCATATGGGCATTAAAAAGTAAAATAGCGGGAGAAGGTTTTCTAGTGGAAAAGGTGAAGTTGAAATTGCTCTATTCTGACCTTAAACCAGAATTGGATTTAATTGAAAAAGAATTAGAGCAGGCAGTGGATTCCGAATCTCCTCTTTTAAACGATGCATCGCTTCATTTATTGCAGGCCGGAGGCAAAAGGATCCGACCTGTTTTTGTTTTGCTTGCGGGCAAATTCGGAAAATACAATATTGATGTTTTGAAACAAGTTGCCGTGCCGCTTGAACTCATCCATATGGCATCTTTAGTCCATGATGACGTCATTGACGACTCCGAAATGAGAAGGGGCCAGCTGACGGTCAAAGCGGAATGGAATAACAGTGTTGCGATGTATACGGGAGATTTTATACTGGGGCGCGCCTTGGAATACATCACCGATATCGATTCTCCAAGGCTGCATCAAGTTCTGTCACAGACGATGATTGAAGTGTGCCGCGGTGAAATCATTCAAATAGAAGATAAATATAAATTAGACCAGAATCTGCGCGATTATTTGCGCCGCATCAAGCGAAAAACCGCCTTGCTGATTTCTTCAAGCTGCGAGCTTGGGGCATTGGTTGCCGGTGCAGATGAAAAAACGATTGCCCACCTGCGAAGATTCGGCTATTTCATCGGCATGTCTTTCCAGATTATCGATGATATACTGGATTTCACTTCGTCGGATGAAGAACTCGGCAAACCGGCAGGCAGTGATTTTATACAAGGCAATATTACGCTGCCGATTTTATATGCGCGCAATAACCCGGAGATCTATCAATTGCTGAAAGACAGCCTTCAAAAAGAACTGACGGACGCCGAGAGGCTCCATGTCGTCAAAGTGATCCGGAACAGCTCGGCGATCGAAGACGCGAAAAAAGTCAGTGAAAAGTACTTGAACAAAGCATTGGCCGAACTGGATTATCTGCCAAAAGGCCAAGCCACTAAGACGATGCGCAAAATCGCGTTTTTTATCGGCAAGAGAAAATTTTAAGATGGCAGTTGACAAATAACGTCAAACTGATAGTATTTTTTAAGGTGGGCATTAAGCCCGAGCTTTATACAGAGGAGTGTTCATAATGGAAAAAACTTTCTTGATGGTTAAGCCTGACGGCGTACAACGCAATGTAATCGGTGAAATCGTTGCACGTTTTGAGAAAAAGGGATATCACTTAGCAGGTGCTAAATTGATGCAGATCCCAACTGAATTGGCTGAAGAGCATTACGGCGAGCACAAAGAACGCCCATTCTTCGGTGAATTGGTTGAATTCATCACTTCTGGACCAGTTTTCGCAATGGTATGGGAAGGCGAAAACGTTATCTTGACTGCACGTCAAATGATGGGCGCTACTAACCCTAAAGACGCAGCTCCAGGAACAATCCGCGGCGACCTTGCAGTTACTGTCGGCAAAAACATGATCCACGGTTCTGATTCAGCTGAAAGCGCTGTTCGTGAAATCGGCTTGTTCTTCAAAGAAGAAGAATTGGTATCATACGAAAAAACAATGAACAACTGGGTAAACTAATCCCGATAAAAAAGCAGCCTCGCTGCTTTTTTATTTTGCCTGGAAATCTAGTGTGACTTTTTCATTGCGCTCCAGGTGGACGCTTTCCGCGGGCGAGCGCCGAGCCGCTTCGTCGCTACGCTCCTGCAGGGTCTCGTCTGTCTCGCTATCCCGCAGGAGTCGCCACCTTCCGCTTCATTCAAAGTTACTTCTTAATTGAATATCATTTCTATTATCATCCAAATTGAAAGATACATATGCCTCAGGTTCTTGAGAATCTCCAGATATGAAGCAAAACAGCGTCGAAAACCTTACTGCTCCTGTCCCTGCATCGCTACGCTAGCTTCGGGACATAAAAGTGCGTTGCATCGCTTCGCTGCTTCGTCGCAAAGACTTGCCCTCGCAGGCTTCGGGTAAGTCTTGCCCGCGGCAATAAAAGATGTGCTCCTGCAACACTTCGTGTTTCGTCGCAAAGGTATCTTCCAATTCTTGGGCAGATACCTTCGCAGCTGTTTTGCGGAATATCGGCTAATTTATATAACTCTCTTCTAAAAGCAAAAACCCATCGGAAATTCTGGATGGGTTTTTGCTTTTCATTTAAAAGAGTTAAACATGATCTAATATTATTTCGAAATAGAAGATTTTTCGGGTTTTGAAATTAATTGAAGTTTCACATTATCCTTAATTTAAGATAGAATTGTTGAAATACTATATGTTATAGTATTATTTAAATACTTTAGTGCGTTGAAGGGAGAAAGTGCCATGCGATATTTAACTGCAGGAGAATCACACGGTCCACAATTGACAGCTATAATAGAAGGTCTGCCGGCACAATTGCCTTTGACGGCGGAAATGATCAATAAAGAATTGAAACGCCGCCAAGGCGGACATGGACGCGGCAGAAGAATGCAAATCGAGAAAGATACGGTGGAAATCGTCTCCGGCGTTCGGCACGGCAAAACTCTTGGCTCACCAGTCACATTGGTTGTGAAAAACGATGACTGGAAGCATTGGACAAATATTATGGGCATCGAGCCTATTGAAGATGATGATGAAGTGAAACGCCAATTGACGCGTCCCCGTCCAGGGCATGCGGATTTAAACGGCGGTATGAAATATGGCCATCGCGATTTACGGAATGTCCTGGAACGGTCATCCGCGCGGGAAACGACAGTCCGCGTAGCGGTCGGGGCAGTTGCTAAGCAATTGCTGTCGGAGCTGGGCGTTGAAATTGTCTCCCATGTTACGGAGATCGGCGGCATTAAAGTCGACCCGAAAAGCTATCAGGGCAAAAGCGTTGCTGAAATCCGTGAATTGGTCGAAGCGGATGCGGTGTATTGCGCCGATCCATCTGTCACTCAACAAATGACCAACCTGATCGATGAAACGAAAAAGAATGGCGATTCGATCGGTGGGACGGTAGAAGTGATTGTAGAAGGCATGCCTGCTGGCATCGGCAGCTATGTGCATTATGACCGCAAACTTGACGGCAAAATGGCGTCTGCGATGATGAGCATCAACGCTTTTAAAGGCGTCGAGTTTGGATTAGGTTTTGAAATGGCGAGGTTGCCGGGCAGCAAGGTCCATGATGAAATCCTGTGGGACGAGCAGCAAGGATACACCCGCAGCACGAATAATCTGGGCGGCTTCGAAGGCGGCATGACGACAGGAATGCCAATTGTTGTGCGCGGCGTAATGAAGCCGATTCCGACACTTTATAAACCACTGCAAAGCGTTGATATTGATACGAAAGAAGCTTTCCAAGCGAGCATCGAGCGTTCTGACAGCTGTGCTGTTCCGGCTGCATCGATTGTTGCTGAACATGCAATTGCGTGGGAAGCGGCGAATGCGTTATTAGAGCAATTTGATGCGGATCAGATGCCGCGTTTGAAAGAAAATCTGCAGAGTTACTTGAAATACACGAAGGAGTTCTAAAAATGAAATCACTGCGAGTTGAAGCTGGAAAACCTTATGATGTCCATATCGGAAGAGGCGTTTTGAAATTATTTTCCACAGAGTACCGCGAATTGCTGGACTCTGCGGATGCTATAGCCGTCATCGCTGACGAAAATGTCGCTTCGCTTCACCTTGACTATTTGCTTTCCTTTTTGGAACCTTTTCAAGTGCGTGTCTTCACGATTCCATCTGGCGAAGGAGCGAAATCGCTGGACGTCTTCATGGATTGCCAAAGTTTTCTATTGGCTGAAGGGTTTTCGCGAAAATCGCTCATTTTGGCTTTTGGGGGAGGTGCGGTCGGCGACGTTGTAGGATTTGTCGCTTCTACGTTTATGCGGGGCATACCGTTTATCCAAGTGCCGACGACAATTTTGGCTCATGACAGTGCAGTCGGCGGCAAGACAGCGCTCAACCATCCTGCTGGCAAAAATATGATTGGTACTTTTTACCAACCCGCTGCGGTGCTCTACGATATTCAATTGCTCCATACGCTGCCGGCAGAGGAAGTACGCTCTGGCATGGCGGAAGTCATCAAGCACGCTTTTATCTCGAATGAGCAGTGGCTTAATGAAATGTTGAAGATAAAGTCCTTGGACAGTATTTCAGACGAAGAAATGATGCTTCATTTGGAACGTGGAATCGCGGTAAAAGCAGCGATCGTCGAAGAAGATGAATACGAAAACGGGGTCCGCAAGTATTTAAATTTCGGCCATACATTGGCGCACGCCATTGAAGCGCATCTTGGCTATGGCCGCATTACGCACGGTGAAGCGGTAGCACTCGGCATGGCTTACGCTTTGCAGCTGTCTGGGCATCCGCGGTTAGTGGATTTCCTGTCATGGTGTAAGGTGAACGATTATCCGCTTGAGCGGCTTTCCGGCATTGCCTTCAAAGATGTTTTGGTCTACATGAAAAAAGATAAAAAAGCTTCAGGCGGCACTTTGAGCTTCGTCTTGCTGAAGGAAACCGGAATCCCTTATATGGAAACGATTGATGAAAAACGTGCGGAATCCGGATACGAGGATTTGCGTTCGAAAATAAATGAGGTGCTTAAATGATACGTGGAGTAAGAGGAGCCATCACTGTTGCTGCAGACCAGCCAGAAGAGATTTTAAAAGAAACACGCTGCCTCATCATGGAAATGGTGAAGGAAAATAATATTGATCCTGACGATGTGGCGTCGGTCATCATTTCGACGACGACTGACATTTCTTCGGCATTCCCGGCGAAAGCGGTCCGGACAATCGAAGATTGGACTTACGTTCCGGTCATGTGCACGCATGAAATGGATGTGCCAGGCAGCATGCCGTTATGCATCCGCGTCATGATGCACGTCAATACGTCCATCCCGCAAAAAGAGATTCAGCACATATACCTGAACGAAGCGGTGAAATTGCGTCCAGACTTGATCAAAAGCAAAGAGGCTTCCTCGCTATGAAGGCGAATGTCCTGATTATCGGCCTCGGTTTGATCGGGGGTTCATTGGCAAAAGCGCTGCAACGCCATTCAGGTGTGCATATTGCCGGGTATGACGCGGATCCGTTAACGGCCAGAAAAGCGTTTAAAATGGGTATTATTAACAGCTGTCCGCCTTCTCTTGAAAAAGCGGCGTCGGAAGCGGATGTCATTGTTTTTGCGACTCCGGTCGGCGCTACTTTGCGGTTGATGGAGCAAAGCAAGTTTTGGGATTTGAAAAAAGAGGTCATTTTAACAGATACCGGCAGCACTAAAGCCCAGATCATGGAGGCTGCCGCTACGCTAAATCACGCGTTTATCGGCGGTCATCCAATGGCCGGTTCCCATAAAAGCGGCGTAGAAGCTGCCAAAGACATGCTGTTTGAAAATGCGTTTTATATTTTGACGCCTGCAGAAGGCGTCAGCAAGGACCAAGTAGCGTTTCTCGAAGAGTTGCTGTCGGTCACCAAAGCGAATATTGAAGTGCTTCCAGCGGACGAGCACGATTATATGACGGCAATCGTCAGCCATTTCCCGCATCTTATCGCCGCGTCACTTGTGCACCAACTGGCGAAAGAAGAGGATTATCCGTTTGCGAGGCAATTGGCGGCTGGAGGTTTCCGCGACATAACACGCATCGCATCTTCCAATCCGGAAATGTGGCGTGATATTACCACCCAGAACAATCGCATGATCGTCCATCAATTAACAAATTGGATGACAGAAATGGAAGGGTTACGCAACCTGCTGCTGGACAATAAACCCGAATCCATCGAGCAATATTTTCAGCAGGCGAAAACCGTCCGCGATGAATTGCCGATTGCGGGGCATGGTGCTTTATTCAGTGTCTACGATTTATATGTCGATATTCCGGACGTTCCGGGGGTCATTTCAGAACTGACAGGCTACTTGGCTGAAGAGCAGATTTCCATTGTCAATCTAAGGATTCTTGAAACCCGTGAAGATGTTTTCGGTATTCTGGTCATCAGCTTTCAGACGCCTGAAGACCGAGAGCGGGCAAAAGACTGCATAAACAAGAGAACTGCATACGATACGTATATTTCTTAAAGGAGAGGCTCCATAATGACGTTATCCTTAACTTATTCCATCCCCGCTTTAAAAGGCACAATCCAGGTTCCTGGGGATAAATCCATTTCCCACCGCTCCATTATGTTCGGTGCAATGGCTGCTGGGACTACAACAGTGGAAGGTTTCCTTCTCGGAGACGACTGCTTGAGTACCATCAGCTGCTTCCGAAAACTCGGAGTTGATATCGAACTTGCTGGCGACAAAGTCACCATCAAAAGCGAAGGGGAAGAAAATTGGCAGGAGCCAACGGAAGTGTTGGATACCGGAAATTCCGGCACGACGACGCGCCTTATGCTGGGCCTTCTCGCCGGTACGAATTTCCATTCTGTGCTCGCTGGCGATCAATCCATAGCCAAACGGCCGATGCGGCGCATTATCGATCCACTGCGCCTTATGGGTGCGGATATCCGCGGGCGCGCCAACGGCCAATTCACGCCATTGGCAGTCCAAGGCACACAGCTTCGCGCAATTGACTATACACTTCCAGTAGCGAGCGCACAGGTGAAGTCCGCGATTTTGCTGGCTGCGCTGAAAGCGGACGGGACCACCACAATCACGGAACCGGTGCCGACAAGGGACCATACGGAAATCATGCTTGAACATTTCGGTGCGGAACTAACGCGCGAAGGTAGCAAGATCTCGCTCAAAGGCGGACAGGATTTGGCCGCAGCCCACGTTAAAGTTCCTGGTGACATTTCTTCCGCCGCTTTCATGATCGGTGCCGCTTTAATCACGGAGGGCAGTGAAGTGGTGTTGACGAACGTCGGCTGCAATCCGACGCGGACAGGAATACTGGACGTTATTGAACAAATGGGTGCTGATTTCAGCATCCGGCTACTCGAAGAAAGCGGCGAACGGCCCGCCGATTTGACGATCCGTTCTTCATCTTTGAAAGGCATTGAAATCGGCGGAAGCTTGATTCCAAGATTAATCGATGAAATTCCATTGATTGCGTTGGTAGCGACGCAGGCAGAGGGCACGACAGTAATTAAAGATGCTGAAGAGCTGCGTGTCAAAGAGACAGACCGTATCGCAGCGGTCGTAGCCGAGTTGTCGAAAATGGGAGCGGATATCACCGCTACGGAAGACGGCATGATCATCAATGGTCCAACGCCTCTGCACGGTGCTTCCATGGTGACATACGGTGACCACCGACTGGGAATGATGGCGGCTGTTGCTTCTTTAATTGCGGATGGTCCGGTGGAAATCGATGATCCGGATTGCATTTCAGTATCGTTTCCTAATTTTGTCGAACAGATGAATTCGTTGATCGATTAACTCTCCTTCGGGGGAGTTTTTCATTATCATTCGAACACACTTTCGTGTAGGATGGAAGTATGAAACTCAGGGGAATAGGTGATAGGATGGCAAGTATAGAAGAGATACAAAAAGCGGTGGAAATGGGCGACCCAGATGCCGTCAATACGCTTCTTGAAGCGTATTTGCTGAAAGGCGATCCGGATGAGCAATATGATCTATCGGAATGGCTTGCGGAAATCGGCTACGTAGAAGAAGCAATCAAAGTGCTCGAACACTTAGAATACGTTTTTCCAGAGGAATCACAATTGAAAGTGGACCGCGCGAATATGCTGATGGAAGTGGACCGCGAAGACGAAGCGCTCAACACGCTGATGGAAATTTCGAAAGAAGACGAGCTTTATCCTCAAGTGTTGGTCACTTTGGCCGACCTTTTCCAATTGCAGGGCCTTCTTGAAGCCGCCGAAAGCCGGCTCAACGAAGCCATCGAGCTGCTTCCGGATGAACCGCTGCTACTGCAAGCGAAAGCGGAGCTTCTTTTAGACTCGGGGCGCTATTTGGAATCGGCAAAGATCTACCAGGATCTACAGCGCGACAACGTTAAAATAGAAGGGGTCAACTTGTCAGAACGGTTGGCTGAAGTTTACAGCGCAGGCGCTGCCTATGAAGAAGCGCTGCCATATTATGAAGCGGTGCTGGCAGACCAAGTGCAGCCGGATGTATTGTTCGGAGCGGCTTTTGCAGCATTCCAGACAAAGCAATATGAAATGGCTGTCAAAAGGCTTGATGAATTGATCGAGCTTGATCCGGATTATTTCTCGGCATATTTACTGCGTGCCCAAAGCATGAACATGGCAGAAGATTACGAAGGGGCTTATCGTTCCATCCAGCAAGGCATCGCGCGAGATGAATTCGATAAAGAATTGTATTTGTTTTCAGGAAAGCTTGCATTAAAACTCGGGAAAACAGTGGAAGGCGTCGAACAGCTCAGACAGGCGGTTGCCTTGGATCCGGAATACATGGAAGCCATTTATACGCTCGTGTCTTATTTCCACGCAGAAGAAATGGATGAGGATGTTCTTGAATTGGCTGAAACCGTCATCGCTAACGAAGATGACTGGGCTGGCCTTTATCCGATGCTTGCGGAATCTTACGAACGCACTGAAAATTTTGAGCAGGCAGCTGTTTATTATGAAAAGGCATACCCGTCATTCCGCGATGATCCGAATTTCCTCGAAAAATACGCACGCTTTTTAATTGAAGAAGGAAAAAGAGGTAAAGCTCTCGAAATCATTAAGGAGCTTCAAGTTTTGGAGCCGGAAAACCCAGATTGGTTCGATTGGCAACAGTCATTTGAGTGAAAGGAGGAATTCCGATGACCGCTTCAATTTCTGTAGGAGAAAAAAAGCAGTTCGTCCGATGGTTCTTGCAATCCCATAAAATGAAAAGGCGGGAATGCATCTGGATACTCAATTATATGCTGAGCAACGAAGAGCTTCTTGAAAAAACGCATTTTGTTGAGGAAGCCCATTATTGCCCGCGGGCGATGGTTATGTCCTCGACCGAGTCGGAAGAGATCCCTTTCCGTTTCTATAAAGGCAATCTTATGACTGCCGATGCTGAAAAATCCTTTCATGACTTAAGGCTTAATCCGAATGATGATTTGTTCGTGCAGCTGAATTTCCCGAACCGGCCGCCTTCTCCACTTTATTTATCGGTGTTGGAAGAAAACCCTTATATGCCGAAAAATGCAATGATAACTGATGAGGACCGGCAAGTTGCTGAAAAAATGCTGGAAGCGAGCATGGCCGCTTTTCAGGAAGACGCAATTTTAAAGCAGATTGACGAAGCTCTTGATGCGAAGGACCGCGAGAAATTCTTTGAACTTTCTGCGCTGCTCCATTCTGTCAAGATTTTAAAGGAATCGGAGAGTGAATAAGGGATATGCATTTTACGGGAAGAGATATCGACCAATATATTCAGCAGCAGCAATACGTGGATACTGCGGTAATCCCGCTTGTCCAACTTGATCTGGTCCCGAACGGCTTAAAACAGAGTGCCAGCGCTTCGGATTATCTGCAGTCGCTGACGAATCTACTGGAAAAGCAATTCAAAGGCAGAATCTTGTTATTTCCGCCGGTTGCCTATTCAAAAAAAGGCGATCGCAGCCGTCTTGCGGAAGAAATGAACGCTGAAATGGCAAATACCGAATTCAAACATGTGTTTTATGTGACCACGGATGCCGAATGGCGCACTTTTGAAGAAATGAATAATGTTTTGTGGCTGCCGGCAATTCCGACAGAGAATATGGACCAATCGTTCAAATTATCTGTCATGGAAGACCAGCTTCGCCAAGTCTTGCCACTTTTTATCAAAGAATGGTCCAAGCCTTCATGAAATGTTCACAAACTGCGAGAATCGAAACAATGCGATATTGACCTTAACATTTGATTGATATATCATTAGGTTGTCCTAGTAATTATATTTGAAATGAGTATGTCCATTGGACTGACCTTGAATGTTAGAGGGGGGAAAAGGATGAGTAATAATCGTGTATCACGACGTCAATTTTTGGGCTACACTTTAACAGGTGTTGGTGGATTTATGGCAGCAGGCATGCTGATGCCGATGGTTCGTTTTGCAGTCGACCCGCTTTTACAAGAGAAAGCTGGCGGAGATTTCATTTTGACCGATCAAAAAGTAGCTGACTTGAGCGAAGAGCCAGTACGCGTCGACTTCGCGTTTGAACAAGTGGATGCATGGTATACATCTGAAGTGACAAGTTCAGCTTGGGTGTATAAACAAGGGGATAAATTGATTGCCCTGTCACCTGTCTGTAAACATTTGGGTTGTACAGTCAACTGGGGAGGCGACCCGGAAAACCCGACGCAATTCTTCTGCCCATGCCACGCAGGGCGCTACGAGAAGAACGGCAAGAACATTGCCGGAACTCCACCGCTCGGGCCGCTCGATGAATACGCTATCGAAGACCGTGACGGCTTAGTCGCTCTCGGTGCGGTGAAAGAGAACACATTAGTTTAATAGTTAGGGGGTACGATACCAGTGCTAAACAAGTTATATGATTGGGTTGATGAGCGTTTGGATATCACGCCAATCTGGCGCGATATCGCTGACCATGAAGTACCGGAACACGTAAACCCCGCACACCACTTCTCTGCATTTGTTTATTGTTTCGGAGGATTGACTTTCTTCATAACAGTAATTCAGATCCTGTCAGGTATGTTCTTGACAATGTACTATGTGCCGGATATTGAAAATGCTTGGCAGTCGGTTTATTATCTTCAAAACGAAGTTGCTTTTGGGGAGATTGTGCGTGGGATGCACCACTGGGGTTCTTCTCTAGTAGTTGTTATGATTTTCCTTCATACACTGCGTGTATTCTTTACGGGTTCTTATAAGAAACCTCGTGAACTTAACTGGATCGTCGGCGTAATGTTATTCGGCGTTATCTTAGGCCTAAGTTTCACAGGCTACTTGCTTCCATGGGATATGAAAGCATTATTTGCAACAAAAGTTGGTATTGAAATTGCGGCTTCTGTTCCGGTTATCGGCGGCGCAATCAAAGTCTTGCTGGCCGGGGATTCTACTATCCTGGGTGCACAGACTCTTACCCGATTCTTCGCGATTCATGTATTCTTCTTGCCCGCTGCTTTGCTTGGGTTGCTCGGCGCGCATTTTATCATGATCAGAAGACAAGGTATTTCTGGCCCATTGTAAAAAATGCGGCTCAAAGGATTTATTTAAGGAGGGGACACTATGCATCGCGGAAAAGGGATGAAATTCGTCGGGGATTCACGTGTACCAGGTTTGCAGCATCGTAAGCCGAATATCCCGAAAGATTACTCCGAATATCCTGGCAAAACAGAAGCTTTCTGGCCGAACTTCCTTCTAAAAGAATGGATGATCGGTTCTGTCTTCTTAGTTGGATACTTGCTCCTTACTGTTGCGCATCCATCGCCTCTTGAAGGCCAGGCGGATCCAACAAATACGGCTTATATTCCATTGCCAGACTGGTATTTCTTATTCTTATACCAATTATTGAAATATGAATTTGCATCTGGTCCATTCAACGTTGTCGGTGCCATCATTATGCCAGGTTTGGCATTCACAGCTTTGATGCTGGCTCCATTCTTGGATCCAGGTCCGGAACGCCGCCCGTCAAAACGGCCGCTTCCGACAGGCTTTATGCTTTTAGCAATCGCTTCAATCATTTTCCTTACGTGGGAATCAGTAGCCAACCATGACTGGGAAGCTGCTGAAGCACAAGGAAAGATCACGGAAGAAGTTGAAATCGACACAGCGGATCCAGGCTATGAAATTTATTCAAAATCATCCTGCATCAGCTGCCATGGCGATAATTTAGAAGGTGCAGTCGGACCAGCTCTTACCACTACACAGAAAACGGCGGAAGAAATCGCTGAAATCGCTGTAAACGGTATTGAACGTGATGGAGAGCAAGTAATGCCTCCATCATGGGATGGTTCTGAAGAAGACCTTAAAGTCATGACAGAATTCATCGATGGTTTATCCGAATAATAAAAAACGAAAAGAGCCGGGAAACCGGCTCTTTTTTGTTACTTGAAAGGAAGAAAACGATGCTTTCGACAATACAGAAATTATCCGCCTGGTTGATGTTCCGCCCCTTTTTGATCTTGTTGTTCATCGTCAACTTGGCAGGCACGATTTACGGGTACATATGGTATGCTTGGCAACTTAAAATCACCGAGCCAAAATTTTTGATTTTTGTGCCGGATAGCCCGACCGCGAGCCTGTTCTTTACGATTGTGCTGGGGCTGTGGATCATCGGCAAAAAAAGTGCGCTTTTTGAGGCATTGGCCATTGTTACGCTCATCAAATACGGTTTGTGGGCGGTTGCAATGAACCTCCTCACATTGTTCGAGACCGGTTCAATCGGCTGGATCGGCTGGATGCTGGTCGGCTCCCATTTCGCGATGGCATTGCAAGCTGTGCTCTATATTGACCATTACCGCTTTGGCTGGCTCGCTGCTGCAATCGCCGCAGTGTGGACGCTCCATAACGATGTCATCGATTATGTTTTTGGCCAGATGCCAATATACAGCAGCCTGGAAATGTACACGGCCCAAATCGGCTATTTCACGTTTTGGCTGTCAGTTGCGTGCATTCTCTTCGCGTTCTTTGTTGTATCACTGAACAAGCCCACAAAGCGTTTCAGTTGACCTAAGTTGACCAAAGTTAGTAAAATAGGGATATAATCGAACGCAGAAAGGCGTGGAGCATTGATGGGTTTTATCGTCTATTTTATCTTGTTGCTGATCATTCCAATTTGGGCGCAGCTCAAACTGAAAAGTACTTATAAGAAATATTCCAAGATACGCTCGACCTCCGGCCATACCGGTGCGGAAGTCGCCCGCATCATTTTAGACCAGAACGGCTTGCAAGATGTCCAAGTTGTGGAAAGCCGCGGCATGCTGAGCGACCATTACAATCCAATGACGAAGATTGTAGCGCTGAGCAGCCATAACTATCATGAGGCTTCTGTAGCGGGTACAGCAGTAGCTGCACACGAAGTGGGGCACGCAATCCAGGATGCTGAAAGCTACGCGTTCCTGCGCTTGCGCCATCGCCTCGTGCCAATCGTCAATATTTCCTCGAACATGTCGTGGATTTTCATCATGATTGGGTTGTTCTCTTCTTGGAGCAATGGCCTATTGATTGGTATCGTGCTCTTGGCTGCGGGTGTGCTGTTCCAGCTCATCACTTTGCCGGTCGAGTTTAATGCCTCGAGCAGAGCGATGGACCAATTGCTTTCACATAACATCATCCGCAACGATGAAGAGCGCCATGCGAAAAAAGTTTTGAGCGCAGCGGCAATGACTTACGTCGCTGCTACAGCTGTTGCTGTTCTAGAACTCGCACGCCTGTTGCTAATCTACACGAATATGAACCGTTCTTAATGGACGCAAAAAAACCGTTCCGGCATGCCGGAACGGTTTTTTTATTCAAGCGGGCGTTTCAGATCGTCAAGAGTGAAGCCTTCTCCCATGACATCGTGGACTTCGGTCATTGAAACGAAAGCGTGCGGGTCGACGCTGTTAATGATGTTTTTCAGCCGAACGATTTCGTTTTTGGCTACGACGCAATAAAGGACTTCACGCTCTTCTTTCGTGAAATGGCCATAGCCACGGAGGATGGTGATGCCGCGATCCATCTCGGTGGCGATGCGGTTCGCAATTTCCTCCTGAGAATTTGAAATGATCATGGCTCCGCGCCCAGCGTATGCGCCTTCTTGCACAAAATCAACAACGCGCGCACCAACAAAAACGGCGACCAGTGTATACATCATCGTGCGGTTATCCAGGAACGTGAGGCGGGATAAGGCAATGACTCCCGCATCAAAAAGAAACATCGTCTTGCCCATGCTCCAGCCGCTGTATTTCTGGACAAGCCGGGCGATGATATCGACGCCGCCAGTCGTTCCGCCGTAACGGAAAATGATGCCCAGCCCGATGCCGACAAAAACGCCAGCGAACAGCGTGGCCAAAAACAAGTCTTCGTGAAGATCAATCTGAATTTCGTAAACCAGGAAAATTTTCAGGAACACAGAGACGGCGACCGTGCCGATAATCGTGTAATGGAAAACCTTTTTGCCGAGCAGCTTCCAGCCGATGAAGAATAAAGGTATATTCAATAATAAGTTCATGAGCGCTGGATCCCATTGGAAAAGGAAATACAAAATTAACGTGATGCCAGCAAAGCCGCCTTCCCCCAATTCGTTTTGGATATTGAAATGGACAAATCCAAAACTGTAAATGGCGGAGCCGAGCAAGATGAAAAAAATATTCTTCAAGCGCAATTCTTTCAAAAAATCATCCCCCAAATGTAAATTCGACTTCTGTATTATCGTTTATAATAATGATTTTGACAACATCTCTTGTTTTCTTTACGATAAAATGAGGAGTGTGATGTTATGGACGGCAATAAATCGATGAAAGACCTGCAAATGGATGTGGACAATTACATAAGCCAGTTTAAAGAAGGTTATTTTACACCACTTGAATTGGTCGCGCGCATGACCGAAGAACTGGGTGAATTGTCAAGGGAAGTGATGCATGACTACGGACCGAAAAAAAAGAAGGCGTCAGAAAATGCAGGCAGCGTAGCTGACGAGATGGGCGATGTGTTGTTTGTGCTCATTTGCATGGCTAACTCATTAGACATCGATCTGGAAGAAGCGCATGACCGTGTGATGGCAAAATTCAATACACGTGATAAAGACCGGTGGACGAGAAAGGAAGAGGGATAATGATAATTCGAGTGGCAATTGCAGGGGCGAGAGGCAAGATGGGACAGGAAGCGGTACATACAGTGATGAAAAACGCCGATATGGAATTGGTGGCCGTGCTCGACTATAAGGATATTGGAGCGACTTTGGGGGATGTGGATATTTTTCCGGATTCCTATGATGTTCCTGTCTATACCGATATGGAAGAAATGCATGACGCAACCGAGCCGCATGTCTTAGTCGACTTGACTTCGCCTGAAGCGGTTTATAAACACACAAAACAGGCATTGGCGTTAAACATCCGGCCGGTTGTCGGGACGACTGGATTTTCGGATGATGAACTGAAAGAGTTGGCACGATTGTCTGAAGAAAGCCGTGTCGGCTGCATTATCGCGCCTAATTTCGCGGTTGGGGCCGTATTGATGATGAAGTTCGCCGAGCAGGCGGCGAAATATTTGCCGGATGTCGAAATCATTGAAATGCACCATGACCAGAAATTGGATGCCCCGTCCGGCACAGCCATGAAAACGGCGCATTTGATTTCTTCTCTGCGCCCATCCCATGAGCAGGGCCATGTCCATGAAAGAGAGACACTCGAAGGGGCGCGCGGCGCAAATTATGATGGCATGAGAATCCATAGCGTCCGCCTGCCAGGGCTTGTCGCCCATCAGCAAGTGCTGCTTGGGGGAGAAGGGCAGCTTTTGACGATCCGCCACGATTCCTTCAACCGCGGCTCATTCATGTCGGGCGTAGTATTATCGATTAAAACCGTGATGAAGACAAAAAAACTGATTTACGGACTCGAACATATAATTGAATAAAGGAGAGGCGCCTATGAAAATAGCATTGATTGCACACGACCGGAAAAAAGATGATTTGATCCAGTTTGTTACCGCTTATCAGCCTATCTTGTCGCAACATACGCTGTACGCGACTGGAACGACTGGACGCAGAATCATGGAAGAAACGGATTTAGAGGTCATCCGGTTCCGTTCGGGGCCGCTTGGCGGCGATCAGCAGATCGGGGCCATGATTGCGCAGGATGAAATGGATATGATCATTTTTTTCAGAGATCCGCTCACCGCACAGCCGCATGAGCCTGATGTATCAGCGTTGATGCGTTTATGTGATGTCTATAACGTGCCCCTCGCGACGAATATGGGGACGGCGGAAGTATTATTGAAAGGTCTGGAACAAGGCTATGTAAACTGGCGGTTAATCCGTGAACAGAGAGGATAGGAGTGGCAGCAATGCGAAAAATGAAAATAGGCATCATGTGTTATCCAACAGTAGGGGGATCAGGCATCATTGCGACAGAGCTGGGCATGATGCTTGCAGAAAAGGGGCATGAAGTCCATTTCATCACGTCAAGCACGCCTTTCCGGCTGAACCGGATGGACCCAAACATCTTCAGCCATCAAGTCAGCGTCAATACGTATTCCGTGTTTGAATACCCGCCATACGATATTGCATTGGCGACGAAAATCGCGGAAGTCATCAAAAATGAAGGGCTAGACCTTTTGCATGTCCATTACGCCATCCCGCATGCGGTCTGCGCAATTCTTGGGCGGGATATGGCGAATTCGGACATAGGCATTGTCACGACGCTCCACGGCACCGATATTACGGTGCTCGGGACCGACTCGTCATTGACTGAAGCTATCCGCTACGGCATCGAGAAATCCGATATCGTCACAGCGGTGTCCAATTCGCTCCGAGACCAGACCTATGGCTTGATTAACCCCAAAAAACGGATTGAGACCGTGTATAATTTCGTTGATGAACGGGAGTATAAAGTGAAGGAATCGAGCCAATTAAAAACAGACCTTGGAATTGCCGAAAATGAAAAAGTGCTGATCCACGTCTCCAACTTCCGAAACGTCAAACGTGTGGAAGATGTTGTTGAGACCTTTTTTAAAGTGCATAACCAAGTAGAGTCGAGATTGCTGCTCGTAGGCGATGGGCCTGAGATGGGTCGCATCAAGCAGCAGGTCAAAGATATGGGCATTGAGGATTATGTGCTGTTCTTAGGGAAAAGGGATAATTTGACAGAATTATACAATATCAGCGATGTCAAATTGCTGATGTCGGAAAAAGAGGCGTTTGGCTTGGTTTTATTGGAAGCGATGGCGTGCGGCGTGCCTTGTATTGGGACGGCTGTCGGCGGCATGCCTGAAGTCATTGAACCGGGTTTTAACGGTTTTCTTGTTGAGCTCGGGAACACTAACGAAGCGGCATTGAGTGCGCTGAAGATCCTGACAGACGCGGAACAGTACGAACGGCTCAAAGCCGGTGCGTTGGAAACCGTTGCGCTGCGCTTCCATTCTTCTAAAATACTGGATCAATACATCGGCTTGTACGAGCGGCTGTTGGATAAAGGCGGAGAAAAATGAAAACAGCCGCAAAGGTGATCCAGATTTTGGAGAAAGCCGGCTTTGAGGCTTATATCGTCGGTGGCGCGGTGCGAGATTATTTGCTCGGAAAAGTGCCCCACGATATGGATGTCGCTTCTAACGCATATCCGGAAGAGGTGAAAAAACTCTTCAACCGGACTGTCGACATCGGCATTGAACATGGCACGGTCCTTGTGCTGATGGAAGGTGAAGGCATTGAAGTGACGACGTTCCGGACTGAAAGCGAGTACACCGATTTGCGCAGGCCGGATAAAGTGGAATTCGTCCAGTCGCTCGAAGAAGATTTGAAAAGGCGGGATTTCACGATCAATGCCATGGCCATGGACAAAGACCTGGCAATCATCGATCCATTCGGTGGACAAAGCGATTTGGAAAAATGCCTGATCCGGGCAGTCGGCGAGCCGGGCGAACGCTTCCAGGAAGATGCGCTGCGCATGCTTCGGGCTGTCCGTTTTTCCGGCCAATTAGACTTCGCTATCGAAGAAGGAACGCTTAAAGCTATTCGCAGCCACGCACCCCTCATCCGTGCGGTTGCAGTAGAACGCCTGAAAAATGAATTGGATAAGATACTGATCAACCCGAGGACGCAGCGGAGCATGGCCTATTTGAAACAATCGGGATTGGCTGAGCATTTGCCGGCCGGCGAACTGCTGTCGATGGATTGGTCTGGCTATGAGCCGCATGACCAAGCGGCTTTCGGCTGGGCTTATTTGCTGCACACCCAGCAGAAGGAGTTCCATGAAATTAAAGGCTTCAAATTTTCCAACGGCGAAAAGCGCTTGGTCGAGCGTGCGCTGGAAGCGGCGCGCCTATACGCTTGGGACGATTGGACGTTTTATTGCTTTGAAACGAAAGAACTTGAAATCGCCTGTTTTTTGAAGGGCACAGAAATAGATATCGCCTCAAGAAAAGTGCGGCTGCCGATCAATTCCAAGCGGGAGTTGGCTGTAAACGGCAACGACTTGATGGAATGGAGCGGCCGTAAGCAAGGGCCTTGGCTGAGGCACTGGATTGAGAAGATGGAGCGGCATGTCGTGTACGGACAGCTTAAAAATGATAATGACACGATAAAGGATTGGTTTCTAAATGAATATAACGGTGACTCATAAACTAGCCGGACGGCTGATCGCAGCGAAAGGCGCAGCCGTTTCCGGGCAACAGCTGGCGGACGAATTCGGCATTTCGAGGACGGCGGTGTGGAAGCACATCAAAGAGCTGGAACTACAAGGCTATGAAATCGTATCTGTAAAAAAGAAAGGTTATAGCCTGGTCAGCCAGCCGGACACATTGGAACCTGCCGGGCTGCAGCCGTTGCTGAAAACCCGCATAATCGGGCGCAAGATGGTGTACCAGCAATCGTGTGCTTCGACACAGATCATCGCTCATCAATTGGCGCAGGAAGGAACGCCGGCAGGCACTGTCGCCATAACAGAAGAACAGACAGCTGGACGAGGCCGCATGGCGCGTGTCTGGGATTCGGCATACGGCAAAGGGATTTGGATGAGTGTCGTTCTGCGTCCGGATGTCATGCCCCAAAAAGCGCCGCAGTTCACATTGGTTGCGGCAGTGGCAATGGTGCGAGCGATCGAAGAAGTAACTGGAGTGAAGCCGGAGATCAAATGGCCGAATGATATATTGATCAAAGGGAAGAAATGCACAGGCATCCTGACCGAGCTGCAATCGGATGCTGACGGCATCAAGGCGTTGATCATCGGCATCGGGGTGAACGTCAACCAAGAGCTTTCCGATTTTGACGCGCAAGTGCAGCAGCTTGCCACATCCTTGAAAATGGAAAGCGGCAAGCACGTCAGCCGACAGGAAATGGTCCAAGCGATCCTTTTCTACCTGGAGCTTTACACGGACCTTTATATCGAGGAGGGATTCGGCATCCTGAAAGTGCTGTGGGAAAGCCATTCGTCGACAATTGGCAGCAAAGTGCGCGCACGTTTGCCAAAAGAGACGCTTGAAGGCATTGCGGAAGGCATAACGGATGACGGCGTCCTGCAACTTCGGACGGCTGAC
The DNA here is from genome assembly GCA_035468565.1 of Planococcus sp. (in: firmicutes). Lineage (GTDB taxonomy): Bacteria > Bacillota > Bacilli > Bacillales_A > Planococcaceae > Planococcus. The sequence goes on along the minus strand of DATISS010000108.1, from coordinate 1,270 downwards.
GGCAAGCTGCATTCCGTCTATTCGGCTGATATCGAGATGACAAGTTGAAGTATTTTGTTTTCTGTAAATTTCTGATATAGTATTTTTAGCGGGCAGTATCGTGAGCGAACTGCACCGGAAAAACAAGCGCAAATTGAATTTAATAGCACGAATATCTGCCTTGATCTATCGAATGACAGGGACGGAGAGACCTAAACTTACATTTTCTGTCCTTCTGCCCATTTTATGGCCGGAGGACTTTTTATATGGCCTTCTTCCCGAGAGGAGAGAAATACTTGGAAATCATTACGACATTATCGGACCTTAAAGCATGGGTTCAAAAGACAAAGGAACAAGGTAATTCGATCGGTCTTGTACCGACGATGGGCTTTTTGCATGAAGGCCATATTTCGTTGGTGGACATGGCAAAGTCGGAGAATACGAAAGTGGTGATGAGTATTTTCGTCAACCCGGCGCAATTCGGGCCGAACGAAGACTTCGATCGTTATCCCCGCGACCTTGAACGGGACAGTGCGCTTGCGGCAGCGGCAGGGACGGATGCCATATTTGCTCCATCCGCAGCGGAGATGTATCCGCGGGAATCCCCCATTCAGCTATCTGCTGGAGCACTGGCTGACGTATTGTGCGGCGCAAAGCGTCCAGGCCATTTTGACGGCGTGCTGAAAGTCGTGACGAAACTATTTCATTTAGTCCAGCCTGACCGGGCTTATTTTGGCCAAAAAGACGCGCAGCAGCTGGCAATCATCGAGTCGCTCGTGGAAGATTTTAATTTCCCGCTGGCAATACGGAGAGGCGAGACTGTCAGGGAAGAAGATGGATTAGCAAAAAGTTCACGCAACGTCTATTTAAGCAAAGCGGAAAGAGAAGAAGCTGTTCATTTGCGTAAAGCGCTGCTGATCGGCAAAAGAGCTGCACTCAACAACGAGGACGCCGTACAGTCCATGGCAGAATACCTGCAGCGCAACATGTCCGGGAAGATCGATTACATTGAATTGCTGTCGTATCCGGATTTGGCGCGCAATGTGCAAGATCAAGCCATTTTAGCGCTCGCTGTGCAGTTTGAAAAAGCTCGATTGATCGACAATATCATATTTCCAGTAGAGGGGAAGAACTGAATCATGCTTAGAATGATGCTCAATTCCAAAATACACCGTGCCACTGTGACCGAGGCAGACCTGAACTACGTCGGCAGCATCACCATCGACCAAAATATCCTGGACGAAGTGGGCATGCTGGCAAACGAAAAAGTCCATGTCGTCAATAACAATAA
>DATISS010000107.1:0-5524 GCA_035468565.1 Planococcus sp. (in: firmicutes) | reverse complement strand
CATAGGTTAACAATAAGGCTTAAGGAGCAGAAAATCAATTTACTGGAAGCCTCTAGATATGTACATTTAATGTCATTGGAGCATGCAGGAATTTCACTGTGGTTATCGAATTATTACTATATAAGTTGAACTAAGATAGCAACGCTTATAATACCGCTTCGGTCGCTTTGGGCATGCCTCTCGCAAAAAGCCAGGCAAAGAACGCCTGTCTTCCTGCTTCGCCTAGCCCCTTTACGCGCCGGCGCTGGATTAGCACTAAATAAGAGATATAAGCTCATATAGTTCTACTGTTTCGTAGATACGTAGCTAAACGGCCGAGACGCCCGCGGCAAGCGAGGCAGTTTTGCGGAGTATCAACAACAAAAAAATCTTTAGTCCAACTTATTAAAAATGCTGCTGACCTCTGCAGCGGAAAGACTATTAGCATAGTTGAAAGGAAGGGTTGGCATGCACCATAAATATATAAGCGAACCGATAGTCGAGCATCAGATTGAAAAAACGTACGCAGCGATTGCATTCGAATCGACAGATGTGGAATGGGAAGAAGCTGCGGCATTGATTCCGGAAATCGTCGTGTGGCTCGAAAAAAGGAAGTTGAAGACTGCGGGAACGCCGCTTTATAGGTATTGGTGTTCTGGCAGCGGCGGTGAACCGTCGACGCTGGAAGTCGGTGTGCCGGTCGAAAGGATGTCAGTGGGCGACGAGCGGATCCTCATCAGCACGATTCCGGGAGGCTCCTACTTAAAAGCGGTGCACCGTGGGCATCCGGATAATTTGCCGGAATCGCATGAAGCGCTGGTCCAATGGGCGATAGCGGAGGGGTTGGAATTCGACAAGCGCTGGGAAGCGGAATACGAAATCTGGAACGGCCGGTTTGAAGTTTTTTTGACGGACCCGCAAATGGAACCGGATCCCGAAAAATGGGAAATTGAAATTCTGCTTTTGCTGGTGCGGGATGAAGCGGCATAATGAAAAAGACACCTCTCTCTGAATTGGATGGCTCGTCCAATGCACAGTGAGGTGTCTTTTGTTTTCATGAGCGATACGCTGATTATATATCGTATCTGTCGCGAACTTTCAAATAATAATACAGCATTTCATACATGCGGGTGCGCTGCTTTTCCAATGTATGGATGGAAACGTTGAGCACCACTGAAATGCCGTACTGCTCGTAAATGACCCTGGTCTTGCCGACCGACACGTATTCGGTCCGATAATCGTGGTTGAAAATCCAAGCACATTCCGGATGGGAAGGAGATCTTGTTGGAAATGCCGCAACTCCGTCACTTGAGATGAGGATGGGTGTTTTTTTGTGCTGTTTCAGGTTATACCTCGTTGCCTTGACACGGCCTTCATAAGTCGAAGCATAAAGCATGCATGCCCTGTCTATCAGCTGCATGGCAGAGAGCCGTGAATAATACTCCCCGTGGTTCGTCACAACTTTCGATTTGTGTTCTGTTTCAAATGAAGACAACAGAAATAATGTGGAGCGGTCAATAAAATTCTCATAATACTTTCCCAACTGCCTGTTCCCCTTTCTTCGTACTAGAAAATTTTATCATCCGATTTTTTGAGAATCAAGACTATAATCAGAAAATAGGGTATTTTATGGCAATTTAATACGACAAACGTCATGTATTGATTATAGGTAAATACCCAATGATAGAATAGACGCCTTAATGGTGCTTTTGTGCTGTCCCTTTGCATTGGCTAAGCTAGCCTTACCCGGGAATAACAAGGACGTCCAGAAGGATTACGAAGTGAATACGATAGAAGAAGTTTTGCAACAATACAGTCCGATGATTTCCGCGCTCATCCGGAAATTGAATATTTACCGCGATTTCGAAAGTTTCCGCCAAATTGGCGAAGTGGCCCTTTGGCAGGCTTGGCTGCGATTCGACGAAACAAAAGGCGATTTCACTCCTTTTGCCTACCGCTCAATCCAAGGGGCGATGCTGGACGAACTGAATCGGGAAAATCGGTTTTCCATCCGTTTTGCGGTGATGGAGAATCCTGGAATGGAAGAACCGGCAAGCCTTCCCGATGAAAACAAACTGCCAGAGTGGCTGGATTCGATCAGCCTATCGGCAAAAGAAAAATCGCTGCTTGAGGATCTGTTTGTCAACGGCATGAGCATTGCGGAACTCGCGGCGCATCAAGGCCTTTCCGTTTCCGGCTTGAAAAAAAGGAAAGGGAGGGCGCTGGAAAAAATCAGGAGAGGCATGCCCGATGGCTTTTATCAATAGAATGGCATGGCGGTGTACCTGAAATGTGTGGATTGTCCCGCTGTCCAAGTTGTATAATGAATTTCACACGGATAAAGCGAGGGAGATGGACGAGATTTTTGAAATGATGACAGGAATGATCAACAATGTATTTTTCATTATTTTTCCCATCCTGATCTATCAGATGTTTGCGACTGCCGGCAAACGCAATTTCTTTAAAAGCCACAAGGCGATATTGACCGCGTTGTTCTCGGTTTCCATCATTTTATGCATGGTCTTTCCTTATCGAGTCATGCAGGAAGAATATATCTTCGACCTCCGGCAAGTGCCATTGGTTGTCGGTGCGCTTTACGGCGGACCGGTGGTCAGTGCGGTTCTTTTCTTGGTGGGGGCAGCCGGCCGCATCGCCATCGGTGGAGACGGCATGTACATGGCAGTATTGACCCTTTTTGTAGTCGCTATTGGCGTGCCGCTACTGCGCCCGCTTTATATGCGCATCAACCGGTTTGGGAAAGTGGCACTGGTCTTTGTCATTTCCATCGTCTCTTTGAGCTTCAATATGCTTGCGGGCAATTGGCTTTTCGGGAACCCGATTGAAAGCCTCTTCAGTCTTTGGTTGATGCTCATGCTGAGCCAAGGAGCTGTCACGGCCATCGCCGCATTATTGATTGAACACATCCAGCGCCAGGAATACTTGTTGAATTCATTGATGAAGCACGAAAAGCTGGAGACCGTCAGCCATTTTGCGGCTTCGGTATCACATGAACTCCGCAATCCGATCCAAAGCATTCAAGGATTCGTCCAATTAATGAAAGAACATGAGTATAGCCGTGCCAAGCAGATCGAATTCTACGATACGATCCTGAACGAAATCACTGCGGCGGACCAATTGATCGAAGACTACTTGGTGTTTGCGAAACCGGCGAGCGGCAAGCAGGAAGTAATCCAAGTAAAGCTGGAAATCCAGCAAGTGCTGAAAGTGCTGACGCCATACGCCAATTGGGAAAAAGTCACCATCAATTTAATCGATGGCGGTTGCAAGGCGGAAATCATGGCCGACCGCCAAAAATTCCACCAAATGCTCATCAACATCATCCGCAATGGCATCGATGCCATGCCGGGCGGCGGCGTCTTGACCATCCGCATCAAGGAAAAGGCGCCGTCTGTGCTGATCCTCTTGAAAGATGAAGGGGTTGGCATGAGCAAGGAAGAGCTTCAGCGCCTCGGAGAACCCTATTTCTCCACAAAAAGCAGAGGGACCGGGCTCGGGATGATGGTGTCCTACAGCATCGCACACCAATTGGGCGGTGAAATCAGCGTTCAATCTGAAAAAGGCAAAGGGTCGGTATTCACGCTGGAATTTCCATTAGCCAAATAAAAAGGCGCCCGAATGATCTTCGGGCGCCTTTCGCTTTTTAAATATATTCTTGCTAATGCCCCAACCGGATCATTGCACGCTTTGAAGTTTGCGCACGAATGGCATCACGGATTGCTCTTTCAGCTTCGCCTCGAACATGATGTCTGCATCTTGGCCGCCAAGCAGCAAGAGCAGTTCATTAAAATCCTCTTCGGCGATGAGGTCGTGGTGGCGCAAGTCGGTGAACCCTTCTTTTCCTGTACTGATATGGATTTTTGGGGTCCCAAAGCCTTCCCACGTCGCTAAAATTTCCGAAAAATCGACCGGTTGGCCGTCGTTATTGCAATTATGGTGATGGATGTCGAAGCATACCGGAACACCAGCTATTTTGCTGACGTCGAGGACATCGCGGATTGTGAATGTTTTGTCGTCATTTTCCAAGCGCAGCCGCTTTTTGATGGAGCTGGAAAGGAGCAGCGCGTAATTTTCAGCGAACCTTTTCTTGGCGTCCTCTTTGTCGCCATAAGCGCCGCCCGTATGGAGGATCAAGTCGTTGCCGCCGAGCAGTTGAATCAGCCGGTCGTGGTATTCCAAATCCTGGACTGATTTCTCGACCACCAATTCTTTTGGTGAATTAAGGACCGTATATTGGCCGGGGTGCATTGAAATCCGCATCTTGTACTTATCAACAAGCTCTCTAATCTGTGCGGCTATTTCAAGGAAATCCGGATCTTCCCACCATATCCAATCGTTAATGGGGTGGGTCGATAAAGGGATGATGGAGCTGGACGCACGGTAAAAATAAATGCCATTCTCCACATTCCATTTCAGGATTTCCAAAGTGGTCCGCATATTCTGCAGCGTCAATTCTTTTATTTTTGCCGATCCTTCCATTTCCACAGTCGCAACGCGCACCGTACGGAAGACGGTTTTCAATTCAGTATTCATACAAGCATAGCCTAATCTCATGATCGTCATCTCCTTAAGTTCCTATACCCAATTTTAGCACGAGGCACCCTTCATGGCCGTGTTCCGTGTTCGTGTATAAGAGAATCGCGACTATTAGATTAGTGAAAGCTATGCGCAGAAATCACACGAAAGGATAATATGTAGAGCCCTCCGCGTTCCCGCGAAGAGTATCCCTTTTCTTCATTGTTCAATGTCGAACTCAAAGCGGTTGTCTTCCTGCAGTTTGCCGCTGTTATAGACCCGTTCAGCAAAAATGACATGGCCACCGTGGTCCATGAGCACGACGGTGGAGGAACGGGTGCCATAGTCCGGCGTTTTTATGAACATCGGCGACAGCTGCCGCTCGAGTTCGGTGCCGATTCCGGTATCCGGCAAATTGGCGTCTGCCGATTCTTCAGCGTCCTGGAGGAATTCGAACAAGTCATCAATGTACACATCTTCGCTGTCTGACAAATAGCGTTCGAGATGCATATTGCCTTTTACGACTTTTGGCCAAGGGGTATCGAGGAAATGGTTGCTGAGGCCGTGGATTCCGGGCTCCACTTCGATGGCTTTCGCTTCAAGATTGTTATAATAGAACATTTGGCTGCTGTCGCCCGCTAAAATATTGAAGCCGGCATAGTCTTCCGGGATCAAGTTTTCCAGGAAAAGCTGTGCATCCATGTCCGTGGACAAGAAATGTCGCACAATCGAGCCGCGTGAAATCTTATCGGCATCAGGTGCTGAGGGATCCCTGAAATTCGTCAAAGCGGCAATGCGCCCGGTTTTAGTGACGCCAAGCCAAGTGCCCATTTGCATAAGGTCGCGGCCGGCCAATAATTGCGGTTCGTCTTTCCAGAAATGGGCGGATTCTGTCGGGCGCAAGTAAAATTCGTCGCGGTTTGCAGCCAGCACCACTTTGTATTTCGGGTGATCGTTCAATTGGAAATTAATCAAACACATGTAGACAACCCCTTTTCAGTCTTTTCGTACT
>DATISS010000106.1:0-29503 GCA_035468565.1 Planococcus sp. (in: firmicutes) | reverse complement strand
CTGTCGGAACTGAAGTTGCTAACCAACGTGTCCCTGAACCTTTGTACGTCCAGCAATCATTCAAATCATAATAAATAAAATGAAAAACGGCAGCTCATGTGAGCTGCCGTTTTTCATTTGATTTTATTTTTCATAACCTGGTTTTCCAAGCAGTTCAAACATGTTCTGCTTGTATTGTTCCACGCCCGGCTGATCGAATGGGTTGACGCCTGAAAGATACGCGCTCATTGCACAAGCCTTCATGAAAAAGTAAAGAAGGTATCCTGCCTGATGCGCATCGAGTTTCGGCACTTCTAGCGTAAGAATCGGTACGCCGCCTTCTACATGCGCCAAAGCTGTCGCTTCCATAGCTGTCTGATTCACTTCGTGCAAGGATTTTTCTACAAGATAGTTCAAGCCATCGCCATCTTCTTCGTCGAATGGGATTTCCAACTGGTTCTGGTCTTCCGTAAAGCTGACCATTGTTTCGAAAAGCATACGGCGACCATCCTGCAGATATTGGCCCATGGAATGCAGATCAGTCGAGTAGATAACAGAAGCCGGGAAAACGCCTTTCCCTTGCTTCCCTTCACTTTCTCCGAATAATTGCTTCCACCATTCATTGATTCCAGCCATCGCCGGTTCAAAACTTGCCATTACCTCCACCGAGTATCCGCGCGAGTTGAGAATTTGGCGATAAGCTGCGTAGAGATACGCGTCATTTTCCATCAAAGCCGGATTCGCTAAGGTGCTTTCAGCCAATTCCGCACCTTTCAGAAGCGCTCGGATGTCCACTCCCGCTACCGCCAAAGGCAATAGCCCGACAGAAGTAAGGACCGAGTAGCGCCCTCCGACATCTGCAGGAATAACGAAAGAAGTATAGCCGGCTTTATCAGCGGCTTTGCGCAACGCGCCTTCGCTTTCGTCAGTCGTCACGATAATGCGGCTTGCGGCTTCTTCTCCGTAAGCATCCACCATCCATTTGCGGAGGATTCGGAACGCGATTGCCGGCTCTGTCGTTGTACCGGATTTAGAAATGACGTTCAACGCCACTTTTTTTCCTTCGATATGGGACAGCAATTCTTCTAAGTAGCGCCCGCTGATATTATGGCCAGCGAATATCACTTCTGTACCACCCGAACTGAATGCTGGCAGCAATAGATCCTGGACGGCTTTTGTGCCAAGATAAGACCCGCCAATGCCGATGACTATAAGTACCTCAGCGTCACTTTTCACTTTTTCCGCAGCCTCTTCCAATCGGCCCAGTTCAGCTTCGTCCATTGTTGATGGCCAGTCCAGCCAGCCCAGGAATTCTGCTCCGGCACCGGTCTTATCGTGAATTTTCTTGTGTGAAGCTTCAACGAAATCTTCCAGCGCAGCCAGTTCGCTTGCATCTACAAATTCCTTAATGTATTTATTGTTTATTTTAGCTGTCAATTGCATAACCTCCACTTTTTAGGATGATTTCAGTTTACCATTTTCCTGCCGCTTAAAAAAGAGTCGCCGGCGTGCCATTGCCCATACGTTAACGGCATTTAAAAAGCGCCCCGAATGACGGGACGCCCATGGATCATTGGTTTTGTTTTCTGTCTTTTGCGCATTCTTCGACAAAGCGGTCAAAGAGTTTTTTGGAAGCCTCGTCACCTTGGACGGCAAATTCTTCAGGATGCCACTGGATTCCCATAACAAATTGATATTTATCGCTTTCAAGAGCTTCAACAAGTCCGTCGGCTGCAAGCGCTGCAACTTTCAATTCTTTGGAAACATCTTTAACGCCCTGATGATGAAAAGAGTTTACATGGAAACTCTTTTCTCCCATGATGCTCAGAAGCTGGCTATCGTCTTCCAATGTCACTGAATGTGTGCGGTGGGTACGCAATGCCGATTGTTTATGCTGATAAAGCGTACCTTCAAATTGGCTCTCCAAGTCTTGATAGTTTGTGCCGCCTAATGAAATATTCAGCATTTGCAGGCCTCGGCACATGCCGATAAATGGTTTATCCAACTTCAAAAAATTCAAGATCAATTCTTTCTCGTAAAGGTCGCTCCCTGGATATACCGCTCCTAATCGCAGATGCGGCTCTTCGCCGTATAAGGTCGGGTTGATATCTCCCCCGCCTGTGACAATGAGGCCGTCCAATCGTTCGCAAAGTGCAGGAATATCTTCTTCGTCCACTATCGGAACAATCAGCGGAAGGCCGCCCGACTGTAAAATCGCTTTTCCATATACCGGATCAAGAGCATACGTTTGATCCTTTTCAACTCTAGCTGTAATGCCGATTACCGGCTTTTTCTTGTTTTTCATAATAGATTCCCTCTTTCTTTAAGGCGAATGTTGAATTGGTGAAGATAGATAGTCTGCCAACAAAGCCTATAACTAAAAAAAGCATACTGAAGGATTATACCCAGTACGCTCTGCACCTAAACTTTGAACACTTTCAAAGTGGATCGCCATTATGTATTTTTCTCTTCCCATTTTGCCATCAGCGAGGAAAAGCCTATTGCTAAGGCACGAATCTATACAGGTGCAAATCGACCTTGCCCGACGCCTTAACTTCAACGCCTTCCTCTTCAAGGAAAGCCTGCTGCGTGAACCGGGACTCTTCATCGCTGACTACAATTTGGCCGGCTGCGTTCACTACCCGATGCCAAGGCAATCCATATTTGCTGCTCATGCTGTGCAAAAGGCGGGCTACTTGCCTTGCCCCTCGTGGACTCCCAGCATGAGCAGCAATTTGGCCATAAGTCATAACTTTCCCTTCAGGAATATTTTTAATGATTTCGACCGCTTTTTCAGTAAATTCCTGCATTTCTTTTTCATCCTATCCTTTTGCTGGGTCATCAATGATTGAGATGCTGATTATGGGCCTTCGCTTCATATAACAAATCCCCTGTGCGGTACCTTTCCACAACATTATGGCTGAATTCAAACAAAGGCAGCTTCGCTGTATCAAGCGACATCCCCGAACTTTTATAATGAAGATATTTATAATAATCGATCATGTGGATAATCACTTCTTCCAACCCTCGAATCGACTCTTCGTCTTCATATTCAAGCTTTTTGTTGAGGTTCATGCTTTTGACGTCCTCCGCGTAGAGTTCCTGAAAACTGTCTAAATCTTTTACGGTTTGATCGAATAGCAATTGCTTTTTTTCTAACCTGTAATGATGGCGCCAATACACGAATATCTCTTTGGCCACTCCAAGCGTTTTCGCTCCTTCAGACGCATTCATCCCTTTTTCTACACAAAGCCCATACATGATTTTCTTTAAGGATTTTTTGTATTCCCTTTCGATGAGCCCTTTATACTGTAAGTATCTCATAAAAAAACCTCCCTGGCTTTTGCAAAAATTTTTTTTATAAGCTTATGGCTTTTAGACATTGCGATAGCGTTTTACTGTATCCTTTTCCTCTGAGACGATTAATTTTCTGTAAATTGAAGCGTCATGGATTTTTTCGCAGATATAGAACATGGACGGCTGCATATTGGCTATTTTGTTTTTAACAGGCAGGTTGTTGTCGCCTTCCATTTTAAAATCCCCGCCGAGATGGTAGAAAGCCATATTGTTATCGGCACCCCATTCCTCAATTTTCAGAAGAAGGGTCTTTGCCGCCTCTGACTTTTCCTCCCCTTCAAGTGCGCCATCCAAATGCTGGTAAATCGTGTCCCCTTCCGCTAGAATGTAACTGGCGGATATGAGTTTTTGGTTGCGGTAAGCACCGAAGAGATGCAAGATCGGACCCATATTGCTGACAAGTGCTTCAAAATAATCCTGGGTGAAAAAATAATAGCTGTCCGCTTCTTCGCGCCTTCTCATTTCCCCATAATAGAGAACCAAAAATTCGAACATATGGCGGACAGTTCCCAATTTCCTTATCACGATGCCTTGCTCTTGTTGTGTGCTGATCGGTGAATTGCCAGCGCTTTCCGCAGCCTTTTTCAAGTCGATGGTATATGTTTCATAAAGGGGAAGCAGCTTCAGGTGATTTTCAAAATAAGCTGCATTTCCTAAGAGGGGATGAAAACGAATATATTCCGCAATAATATGCTCGTCACGGCAATAGCCAGAAAATGCTTCCATGAATCTGGCCACCAATGCATCAGAATTCCCATCCCCCCTTACCACTGGCCCTCCATAACCAAAAGGGGTCGTAATATCAAAATAACCGGAAGGCTTACCCTCGATTCGCCGCTTGATAAAGGGATAGGCGATACTGCCGTCCTGGTCGCTATAATAAAACATTAGTGCTTCGCCAGGATCCAAACTCAACGCACTAAGAAAATAATGGCTTGAATAATAGACATCCCTTATTCGCATGGAATCCAGAATTTCCTTCCAGCGCAAAATATCCTGTACAGAAATCACCTCATACATCCCGATCACCCCTGTTTTTTCAGCTGAAGCCTATTTGAATACTGTTTGCATCCTGGATGCAGACGCTTGGCTTTCTTTTTTGCCCGTCTTGAACACCATATTCAGCAACTCCAGAATGAAAGCCAGCAGAACTCCCACGATTAAACCGAATGCCCCTGCCACTCCTAAGCTGAAAATCATATTTTCTTCGAAGAGTGTCGTTTCCGGTTCCGCAGAAGCGCTGGAGATGATAGAGGCACTGGTTGCCTGCGCCAGATTCGGAATTTCTTCTATAAAAATAGCGGCCAATGAATTGGCAATCGCTGCGGCTTCATTTTTATCGTTGCCCGCAACAGTGATATTGAGCACCTGTGAATTCTCCGGTTTAGCAACAATGATCTGCTCATGAAGATCTGAAATGGTCGTTTCCAGGCCCATCTCAATGATGACCTTTTTCAAAACTTCAGGGCTCCTGACAATAACACTATAGGTATCCATAAGCGACGGCCCAGCGCCAATTGCAGGTGTGTCCGCCATCTGGGTGGTTACAGCCGGCTGCTCAATGAATATCTGTGTGGTCGCTTGATATTCCGGAATTATAAAAAAGCTGTTGAGGATCCATACCATTGCCACAGATAGCAGCGAAATTGACAAGATCATCTTGATGCGCACTCTAAGGTTTTTGACAATATTCAGAACAAGCGATTTTTTACCCATGTAATATCCCTCCTTTTAAGCAAAAAGACTTACCATTTAAATTATATCTTAAAATTCAGATAATTATAGTTCATTTATATCACACTTTTTTAGTACAATCTACTCCTATTGCAAAAAAATATTAAAAATATTTGAATCATTTAAGCAATTAGTCTACTAATATAATTTAAATTCATGTCACAAATTTACATATAGTCCTTTGTAACTAATCATCCTATTTCAAGTATTCAATTTGTATCTTGAGAAACAGCAGGAAATTTCTTTTTTCATGTAACGCTTTCTCCATAAATTCCATCCTGATCGATTTGGATAATTTTGCTTCTAGAAGGTTCTTGAAGAGACTCATTCATTCAAAACCGCTAAATGACGCAGTTAAAGCACTCACGAAATAGATGTTAGAGCGCTTGTTTTTGTATTAATCGACAAAAAAAAAGCCGCTTCATTTTAAGAAGCGGCTCACAGCTATTAATCTTCCCATAATCCGATAATTCCATTTCTCCGATAAATGACCCGGTTTTTTTCAAGTATTTTTAACACTTTAGATAAAGTTTGATGAGGTATATCCATATCCATTGTTATTTCTTTTATTGTTTTAAAAAGCACGCCATCTCGAGTGGCGTTTTCAATAAAGTACTCTGTGAATCTCTGCGCTATCTCTGCAATCCGGTCTGGTTCTTCCGCAAAACAATTGAAGCATTGCTTCATAACTTTTTGTTCTTTAAATGGCCGCGCTTCATAAATGTTATTTCTAGCTGACATTATCATTCGCCTCCCACTTTTTAACTTTTATATCTGCCTATTTTACATATATACCCTAAATTACTTTATTTATTCAAGATATTCAGAATATTGTTTTTAAAACTTCACTATTTCTTATCAAATGCTGGAAAATCCAATGAAAAAAACCCTGTCTCAGTAGACAGGGCGCACTATTTTCAATCTTTCATCGCATTCTCGATAAAGTCTTTCAATGCATGAATCCCATAGACACAATCGTTTAGCGATGACCATTCTTTCGGATTGTGGCTGATGCCGTCCTTGCTTCTGACAAAGAGCATCGCCACTGGAATGTATCGTCCGAGCACCATCGCGTCATGGCCAGCTCCGCTTGGTATGTGGACAGGTTTAATGCCCAGGCCGTTCAAAGAATCTTCCAATTTCCATTTCAGCTCTTCCTCGATCGGCACCGGCATGATTTTGGTATTTTGCTTAACGGCCAACTTGATGTGGCGGCGGCCAGCGATTTCTTCCGCGTATTGGATAATTTCTTCAAGCAGCTTATCCCGTGTTTCTTCCTGGATGTCACGGATATCAGCATGGAGGACGACTTTTTCCGGAATGACGTTGATGCCATTCGGAAACACTTCCATTTTGCCGACGGTCGCGACTGCAGTGCCACTGACTTGTGCAGGGAAACCGGGAACTCCCTGTATGAATTCCGCCGCAGCCGCTAATGGATCCTTGCGGCCAACCATCGGCGTGTTCCCAGCATGTCCCGCTTCACCTGTAAATTCCAACTCGAGCCAGGCAGGGCCTGCGATGCCACTGACAATGCCTACCGGCTGATTTTCCTGTTCCAGCCGTTTCCCTTGTTCTATATGCACTTCAACAAACAATTCCAATTCTGTGACATCGCGCTTTGCTCCTTTGAAGGCGGCTAGCGAACTGCCATACTGCTCGAGCACTTGCTCCAGATTTTCTCCATTATAATCGCGGAGCTGCAGCATTTCTGCTTCTGTAATGTCGCCTGCCATCGCTCGGCTGCCCGTTAAACCGCTATTGAAGCGGGAACCTTCTTCATCCGTAAAAATGATCAGTTCGTAAGGCTTTTCCGGAATAAAGCCAGTTTCTTTCCATGCTTCTGCAACTTCCAATGCCGACAGCACGCCGAGCGGGCCGTCAAAGTTTCCGCCATTCGGTACGCTATCCAAATGCGAGCCTGATGCAATCGCTTTAGCCGAACTGTTTTTTCCCGGAAGTCTGCCGATTACATTGCCCGCTCCGTCTTCTGACAGGGAGAAGCCAGCTTCCGCCATCCACTGTTTCACTAATTCCTTCGCTTCTTTTTCTTCGGCCGACAAACCGGGCCGCCGAACGCCTCCGATTTGGGTGAAGCCGATTTTCGAAAGTTCATAAAGGCGCTTTGCAAGCCGCTCTCCTTTAATGCCAGAACGATCCAGCTTCAGGTCGTAGCCATTTATCAAGTCTTCATATATTGGATTTTCTAAAGTCATTGTCCTGCCCCTTTGCTATCAGTCATTTGGTCAAGTAAGCCCAGGCGTATTGAGCGTATAATTCCGCTCCAGTTGCCATAGCATCTTCATCAATGTTGAATTTCCCGTGGTGGTGTGCCCATTCTGTATCTTTCCCAGCATTCCCGCTGCCGACCAATGCAAAGCTGCCCGGAACTTTATCCAGGTAAAAGGAGAAGTCCTCCCCTCCCATTGTCGGTTTTTCATCGAACACCGCTTCTTCTCCAAATGCTTCAGCAGCCACTTGTTGAACCAGTGCCGCACTTTCCTCGCCGTTGATCACGGCTTGTGTGCCGCGGATGTATTCGACAAGAGCCGTGCCGCCATATACAGCGGCAGTATGGTCTGCATAAATTTTCAATTGCTTTTCAATATGGTCGCGGATATCCGGATCAAAGCAGCGAACGGTTCCTTCAAGCTCCGCGTTTTCTGCGATAACGTTGAAGCGTGTGCCGACTGTCATTTTGCCGACTGTCACCACCGCCGGTTGCTGCGGGTCAATCGTCCGTGATACAACTGCCTGCACGTTCATGACAAAGGCCGATGCGATGATAGCTGCGTCGATGCAGTCCTGCGGCATCGCTCCGTGTCCGCCCTGCCCTTTGAAATGCACTTTGAAGATATCGGCTGATGCGAATGATGGCCCTGGCCGGCACGCCACTTTATGCGTCGGCATCTGGGACCAAATGTGAATGCCGAAAACATCATCCACTCCGTCGACTGCCCCTTGGCTGACCATCGCCTTCGCTCCAGTCGCTACTTCTTCAGCCGGTTGGAAGATGAAACGCACGCTGCCCGGAATCTCTTCTTTAACTGCAACGAGAGCTTTCGCTGCAGCAAGCAGCATCGCTGTGTGGGCATCATGCCCGCACGCATGCATTTTTCCCGCTTCGGCTGACTTGAATGGCAGATCTTCATTCAACTCATGCACCGATAAAGCGTCCATATCTGCTCGGAGCGCAACTGTTTTTCCTGTTTTGCCTCCTGTGAGCGTACCAATTACGCCGGTAGGTTCTGTTTTCCGGCACTCAATCCCGAGCCCCGTCAAATATCCATAAACGAATTCGGAAGTCTGGAACTCTTCCCACGATAATTCCGGTTCGCTATGAAGCTTTCTGCGGATATCGATCATTTCTTCGCTATTGTCCTGAATTGCTTTCTTGATGGTTTTATTGATCATTAGTTAGACCCTCCAGTTTTTATAGGAAGCCGACAAATATTCCGGCTAGAATGACGGAAACAATCGTCACGGTTATAAATCCAGCAACAAGCATCGGCGGCAGCATGTAGCTGGTCAACACTTCGCGCTCTTTCTCATCTTTTGTCAGTGAATTGATGACTTCCACAGTGATAACGTAATCTGCCGGGAATCCGTAAAGGGCCGTCAAAGACACTGCAAAAGCCATTTCTTTGCTGATTTTCAGCAATTTTCCGACGATGAAAGAAAACACGTACATGCCCGCTACGCCGAGCCCAATCAATGTGACCAGCGGATAAATGATTTCAAGCATCATGCTTGGCGTCGCATTCTTCAAACCGTCGAAGACGAATAACAGCAATCCAAGAATTGCGAAACCGAATCCGTTCGCTTTTTGGAGCGGATGGCGCTCAAGGAATCCGATGCTGCGCGCAATTACACCAAAGAATAAGCACAAGACAAATGGGCTGATTTCCACATAAGGAGCCGTCAGGGTAGATACCAGGTATGCTGCATAGCCGACGATGGCCAAACGGAAAAATTTAAAGAAATCCGTATTGTATTCCGGCGGCATTTTAGCGAACAATTTCGGTTCGCGCACCTCTTCACTCAAGTTGCCCTTAACTTTTGTGTCAGTTTCCTTCAGAACCAATTCATTATTTCTGTATTTCTTAAGCAAGGAACGGCCTTCGCGCTTTAACATGATCGATGTCAGTGGGTAGCCGGCAAAGCCCTGCATAACGTAAATGACGATCGCGAAAACCGCCAATGTCGGCAAGCCTGCTGCCTGTGCGCCCTCGGACATGATCAATGCGGAAACGACGCCGCCGACCAATGGCGGGATGGCCACTACAACCGTTTGGAAATCGAATAACAGCATGCCAATGCCAAAGAGAGCTGCAATGATCCCTAGTATGCCGGATAATGCGATTAAAATAGTTTTCCACTGCTCTTTCAGTTCCTGAAGCGACAGCAGTGTCCCCATATTAGTGATTAAAAGATAAATGAGCACCGTGACAACAGCTGGCGGAATGCCCGCAATCGCTACGATTTCTGGAGGGAAGAACGTCCAGTACCCCAGTAAGAATAAGAGTCCGCTGATAAAAATAGAAGGAATCCATGCTTTTGTGCGAATCGAAACAACTTCGCCGATGAACAAAATAAATGCCAAAATCGAAAATGCCAACATTTGAGCCATACGCTTTTTCCTCCTAGTCAAGATCCGTCAACAATCCTTTACTTTAATAAAGGATTGTTGCCATCTTAGCATAATTTTCTACTGGCGAAAATAGAATAAATGCACAATTTTGAAATTGCTAATTTTTTTGAAAACGATTACAATGGCATTAGATTGCGTATTTCCCTTTGTAAAATAATTGATAATTTATTTTCCTGTTGCTGTTTCTTGGTTTGTTTTTCTCGATTAGAGGTATGTGGATAGAATAGTTATAAATTGAAGGAGGCTGCATGAATGGAAGGCAAAAACTACATTAACGGTGAATGGAACACAGAAGGTGACGGCGTCATCAACGTCATGAACCCCGCTACAGGAGAACAGGTCGGAACGGTGCCGAATGGCGGCGAAAAAGAAGCAACGGCCGCCGTCGAAGCTGCTGCTGCAGCTTTCCCAGGATGGTCCAAGACGACCGCTTATGAACGCGCGGCTCTGTTGATGAAATGGCATGATCTGCTGCTGGAGCATAAAGAAGAAGTCGGCAAAATCTTGACGAAGGAAATGGGCAAGCCGCTTGCTGAGGCGATCGGGGAAGTTGAATATTCCGCCTCGTTCATCTCCTGGTTCGCTGAAGAAGGCAAACGGCTTTATGGCCGCACGATTCCAGCGAGCAAAGAAGGCAAACGGATTCAAGTCAACAAGCAGCCGGTAGGTGTTGTGGTGTCGATTACACCGTGGAATTTCCCTGCAGCGATGATGGCGCGCAAAATGGCTCCTGCCCTCGCAGCAGGCTGCACATTCGTTTCCAAACCGGCGAAGCTGACGCCGCTCACGGCTGTGCGCATGTTTGAACTGGCTGAAGAAGCCGGATTCCCGAAAGGCGTCATCAATCTGGTGACTGGCAGTGCCAGCAAAATCGGCAAAGTTTTCACCAGCCATCCTGATGTGCGGAAACTGACCTTTACGGGTTCGACGGAAATCGGCAAGGAATTGATGAAACAAAGCTCAGAAAACATGCTCAACCTGTCGCTTGAACTAGGCGGACATGCGCCGATTATCGTGCTGGACGATGCAAACCTGGATCTTGCTGTTGAAGGGGTTGTGGCTTCGAAATTCCGCAACGCCGGACAGACGTGCGTTTGCGGAAACCGGATCTACGTCCAATCGGGCATTGCCGATGAATTCGCTAAACGCCTGCAGGAAGCGACCGCGAAGCTGAAAGTTGGAAACGGCTTGGATGAAGGCGTCACAATCGGCCCGCTGGTTGATAAAGACGGCTATGAAAAAGTCCAAAAACACGTCCAAGACGCGGTTTCGAAAGGGGCAAAAGTATTGATTGGCGGAGACGGTTCGACGGATAACGATTCTTATTTCTATAACCCGACTGTGCTGGTCAACGCCAATTCTGACATGCTGGTCATGCATGAAGAAACTTTCGGTCCAGTGGCACCGATCATGACATTCGAAAAAGACGAAGAGGCCATCAAGCTCGCGAATGATACGCGCTTCGGCTTGGCCGCCTATTTCTTCACTGATAGCATGACACGCGGCACTTATATCGCTGAAAATTTGGATTACGGCATTGTGGGCTGGAACGACGGTACGCCATCAACCGCACAAGCGCCATTCGGCGGCATGAAAGAAAGCGGCATTGGACGTGAAGGCGGCCAAGAAGGCCTCGAAGCCTTTGTCGAAACCAAATACATTTCCATCAAAATCTGATAAACGCCAAAAAGCGGTCCAGGGATATCCCCCGGACCGCTTTTCTATGCTGACTAGATTACTGTCTCAAATGATTTGACGCCCGCTGCGCTCGGTTTAGTGAAACTGCAGTCGTAAAGTGGAAATTGTTCACTCAATGCGCTGCATATTTCCTGTTCCCGGCCTTCAGGAGCCACGATGAACAGTGACGGACCCGCTCCGCTAATTGCAGAGCCGTATGCTCCTGCCGCTCGGCAGGCCAAACGGATTTTATCGAAATCCGGGAATCGGCTTTTCCGGAAAGGTTCGTGGAAAGCGTCCTTTTCCATCATACGGCCGGCCATCTGCCAATCGCCCCGCACCAATGCGGCTGATAACACATTGCCCGCTGCACTGCTTCGCACCGCGGTTTCGTAGGCAAGCTTCTCAGGCAGCAGACCTCTCGATTCCGATGTCAGGAATTCGTTTGGCGGCACCATGAGCACCACTCCTACTGCCGCTTCAGGAATATGAACCACTTCAAGATCCTCGCCTTCAGCGTAGGAAATCGTCAAGCCACCCATGAGAGACGCAGATATATTATCAGGATGCCCTTCCATTTCTGTACCGATTGCCACTTTTTCCTTCATCGGCATATCGATCCCCAGCAGGCGCGCACAGATTTCGATGCCCCCTGCAATGGCGGAAGCGCTACTGCCAAGACCACGCCCGAGCGGGATATCTGTCTCCACCACAAGTTTGGCAGGTGGCAAGGTCCGTCCGGTCTTACTGGCTGCATACATCGCCGCCTCGACGATCAAGTTTTCGGCTGCGCCAGATAAATGGCGGTAGCTGTCGTCCTTATATTCGACGTGCCATTCTTCAGCACGCGATACGTGGATCGTCAACTGGAGGTCCAAAGCGAGGCCGATCGAGTCGAAGCCCGGCCCCATGTTTGCAGTCGAAGCCGGCACGATTACCGTGAAATCCGTCCACATCATACTCTGACCCCTTTTTTCAAATCCTCCCAGAACCGCTCCATGTCTTCGGGAACCAATTGCGCTTTATCGGCATTGACCGCGATGGCGGTTTCAGGGTCCTTCAGTCCATTGCCCGTCAAGACGGCGACAATGGATGTGCCTTTTTTGATGCTGCCGTTCTCAACTTGTTTTTGTATGCCCGCAATCGATGCACATGACGCCGGTTCAGCAAAAACACCTTCGGTTGAAGCCAGCATTTGGTAAGCTTCCAATATTTCCTCGTCTGTCGCTTCCAAAATCGTACCCCTCGATTCATCCAACGCGGTTAGCGCCAGCTTCCAGCTTGCCGGATTGCCGATGCGGATTGCTGTCGCCACCGTTTCCGGATTGTCGAAAACGCGGTTATGGACAATCGGAGCTGCTCCTGATGCTTGAACACCCAATAGCTCTGGGCGCTTTGCCCCAGTCTTTTCAGCGTATTCGCTGAAGCCTTTCCATGAAGCGGAAATATTGCCGGCGTTGCCGACCGGCAAAGCGAAGATATCCGGAACTTTCCCGAGTTGGTCGATCACTTCGAAGGCGATCGTCTTTTGCCCTTCGAGACGATACGGATTGACCGAGTTCACCAAAGCGATGCCATCTTCCTCTCCCACTTCACGGACCATGCGCAGCGCTTCGTCAAAATTGCCTTTGATCTCCAGAATTTCCGCGCCGTACATTTTGGCTTGTGCCAATTTCCCAAGTGCGATGCGGCCCTCCGGAATAACGACGATTGTGCGCATGCCGGCTCGTGCGCCGTATGCGGCTGCGGATGCCGAAGTATTGCCAGTCGAAGCGCAGATCAGCACCGATTTGCCTTCTTCTTTCGCTTTCGCCACTGCCATGACCATTCCGCGGTCCTTGAAGGAGCCCGTCGGATTCGCCCCTTCCAGCTTGACGTATAAATCGATGTCCCACCTTGCGGACAATTTATCCAAGCGGACCAACGGCGTATTGCCTTCTTGCAGCGTCAAAGCCGGTGTATTTTCATTGACTGGCAGCCATTCCTTGTATTGCTCTATCAAACCAGGCCATCTCATGCCGATTCCTCCCCTTCAATGCGGTAATGGCTAATGACACTAGCCGTTCCTTCCAAATCACCCAAGACATCCAAATGTTGCTGGCGGGAAATGCGGTGGGTCAGTAAAACCAACTCCGCTTTGCCGTCAACATCTGCGGGATGCTGCATGACCGATTGGATACTTGCGCCATGCTTTCCATATATCGACGTCATTTTCGATAATACGCCTACTTCATCGTTCACTAGGACGCGGTGGAAATACTTCGCATATTGCTTTGATGCCGGCTTCATGACACGTTCATGCTGCGCCGAATGGACGCGCTTGCCATTGACTTCAAGAAGAATGTTGCGGCAAGCCGCGATAATATCGGACACGACCGATGTGGCAGTCGGCAATGAGCCGGCTCCTGGACCGTACAGCATTGTCTCGCCTACCGCATCGCCGTGGATATAAACCGCGTTGTATTCATTGTTCACAGACGCCAGCGGGTGTGAATTCGCCATGAATACCGGTTCAACCGCCACTTCGATGCCGTCTTCATCTTTTTTCGAAGAGCCGATCATCTTCATCGTGTAGCCGAAATCCGCTGCCATTTCGAGGTCGCCGTCACGGATTTCTTTCATGCCACGTACAAGCACATCATCCAGATGGACCTCGGTGGAAAACGCCAGCGATGACAAGATGACCATTTTCCGCGCTGCATCCAGCCCGTCGACATCCGCGGAAGGATCCGCTTCCGCATAGCCGAGCCTTGTCGCCTCTGCGAGTGCATCCGCGTAACTCATATTTTCTTTTTTCATTTTTGTCAGGATGAAATTGGTCGTGCCGTTGACGATCCCCATCAGGCTGCTGATGCGGTCGGATGCGAGCCCATCTTCGAGCGTGCGGATGATTGGAATCCCGCCTGCTACACTCGCTTCGTAGAACAGGTCGCATTTCTGTTCATCAGCGAGCTTCAATAATTCATGGCCGTATTCCGCCATGACATCCTTGTTCGCTGTTACGACTTGCTTGCCGGCTTTCAGCGCTTCTTCGATTGCATTTTTAGCGCCTTCGATGCCGCCCATCACTTCGACAATGATATCTAATGAAGGATCATTCAATAATTCATGAATATCTGTGCAGAACACAGACGGATCCAGACTGGATAGTCTTTCCTTGTTGATATCCTTTATCAGGACTTTCTTGATGGCCACCTGAACGCCTAATTTATGGCGCAAATCCTGCTGATGCTGCTGCAGGATGGTCGCTACACCGCTGCCTACTGTCCCGAGTCCTAATAATCCGATTGAAATTTCATTTTTCATTGACGATTCCTCCTAGGCTGTGTACACTGTGAAAATACAGTTGTTTTTTGCATAAGGACATTATAGTATTATATAAATTTGAAAGCAACCCTTAATCCCACAAAGATTGGATCTGATGAGATGAAAGTATGTAAATTCGGCGGCACGTCCGTAGCGAGCGCCTCGCAAATAAAAAAAGTGGCAAACATCATCAAAACGGATCCAAGCCGGCGCATCGTCGTCGTTTCCGCTCCCGGCAAACGGTTTGACGGCGATGTGAAAGTGACAGATCTGCTGATCCGGCTGGCAGACGCCTCGCTGGCTGATGAACCAGTAGACGGAGCGTTGAACGATGTGTTGGCCCGTTACCAGGAAATCGCTTCAGATCTCGGGATCGGTGATGGGATAGTCTCTATCATAGCCGATGACCTGGCTCACCGCCTAGCCGCAACGAAAGAAAATCCTTCCTTGTATTTTGATCAATTGAAAGCGAGCGGTGAAGATAATTCCGCCAAGTTGATCGCAGCTTACTTAACTTCCATCGGCCTTCCTGCCGAATACATCAATCCGCAAGACGGCGGGCTCGTCGTTAACAATCCACCTGCGCGTGTCCAGGCACTGCCGGAATCTTACGCCAATCTCTCTACACTTCGCAATCGTCAAGCCATATGCGTATTCCCAGGATTCTTCGGCTTTACGGACAGCGGCATGCTGCGCACCTTCGACCGCGGAGGCTCCGATATAACCGGATCTATTCTTGCAGCGGCAGTGGGCGCCGAACTTTACGAGAACTTCACAGATGTCGACTGTGTTTTTGCAGCAAATCCAAACGCTGTGGACAATCCGGTGGAAATCGAGAAGATGACGTATCGGGAAATGCGTGAATTATCCTACGCCGGTTTCGCGGTCCTTCACGATGAAGCCTTGATGCCTGCTTTCAAAGCATCCGTCCCAGTTTGCATCAAAAATACGAATAATCCTTTTTCCAAAGGAACGATGATTGTCGCCGAGCGGGATTATTCCGAACGGCCTGTGACAGGTATTTCAGCTGACAGCGGATTCTCCACTTTATATGTCAGCAAATATTTGATGAACCGCGAAATCGGCTTTGGGCGCAAATTGCTGCAAATCCTTGAAGAAGAACAGGTTTCCTATGAACACATCCCTTCCGGCATCGACAACCTTTCCGTTATCGTCAGAAGCTATCAATTGACTCCCGGCAAAGAGCAGCGCATCGTGGACCGCATCAAGAACGAACTGCATGCGGACGATGTTTCATTCAGCGGCGGCTTTTCGATGGTCGTCTTGGTTGGCGAAGGCATGAAATATTCAACCGGGCTCGCTGCACGTGCTACATTGGCAATTGCCCGCACTGGCGCCAACATTGAAATGATCAACCAGGGCTCTTCAGAAGTCAGTCTAGTGTTCGGCGTATTGGAACAGGATGAAACAAAAATTCTGCAAGAACTTTACAGTGAATTCTTCTCTCCGGTATTTGCCGGCTAAACTTCCCCCTGCGTCTATTAGCAGGGGGCTTTTTTTATGCCATATAAGTTGAATTATAGAAGCAGCGCAGTGAAAATCGCTCCGGCCGCTTTGGGCATGGCTCTCGCCATGAGTCGAGAAGAACACTCTTCTCATAGCTTCGCCTAGCCCTTTGACGCGCCTTCGCTAATATATTTCTCGATATGGAGCAAATCAGCGGAGAAAACCATACTGCTCCTGCATCGCTTCGCTGCTTCGTCGCAAAGACTTGCCCTTGCAGGCTACGGTCAAGTCTTGCCTGCGGGAAAGCGAGACAGCCGAGACCCCGCAGGGAATGATTGGGCAAATGGAATTTGGCCGATCATTTGCGACGAAGCTAGCGAAGCGATGCAGGAGCACAAGGTTTTCGAAGCGACTGAGGAGGCTTGGCGCTCGCCCGCGGCAAGCGCAGCTGTTTTGCGGAATATCGAAAATATTAATTAACTCCGATCAAGACAGGAAATCATTTCTAGTAATCAGAAAATTATGATATTATGTATTTATTCTGAAGGGAGGCTTTTTAATGACAGGAATTATTAAACCGAACCCCAAATTGTACGTGATGGATAATGGCCAGCTCAGCATGGACAAGAATTATATGATTTCCATGCACAACCCAGCAAGCGCGGAACACCCGAATGTGCCGAATGAGCTGGTGAAATTCCCCGTTTATACCGTCCTGATCGACCATCCGGATGGGAAAATCCTTTTCGACACAGCCTGCAATCCGGAATCCACCGGCTTGAACGGACGCTGGGGCATGGCGACCCAATCGCTGTTCCCGCTAGACATGCCAGAAGAGTGCTACCTCCACCATAGACTGGAAGAACTCGGCGTACGCCCTGAAGACATCAAGTACGTCGTCGCCTCCCACCTTCACCTAGACCACGCGGGTTGTCTCGAACTCTTCACGAACGCCACCATCATCGTCCATGAAGACGAATTGAATGGCGCTCTTCAAACATACGCACGGAACACCAAAGAAGGCGCATATATCTGGGGGGATATCGATGCTTGGATCAAAAATAACCTCCAGTGGAAAACTGTGCGCCGGACTGAAGACGGCTTGAAGCTGGCCGAAGGCATACATCTCCTCAATTTCGGCAGCGGCCATGCCTGGGGAATGCTCGGGCTGCACATCAATTTACCGGAAACCGGTGGAATCATCCTGGCTTCAGACGCCATTTACACAGCGGAAAGTTACGGACCGCCTGTGAAGCCGCCGGGCATTCTTTACGATTCTGTCGGCTATAACTCGACCGTCGAACGTATCAGACGCATTGCGCAAGAAACGAATTCCGACGTCTGGTTCGGGCACGACGCAGCCCAATTCAGCAAATTCCGCAAATCCACCGAAGGCTATTACGAATGATGGAGGACACGATTCATGACTTTTACTAAATTGGTTTTCGCTCCCTTAAGCTATACCGGCTGGGGAGCACTCGAACAGCTGATTCCTGAGGTCGGACGCTTTTCGCCGAATAAAATCCTCCTCGTCACCGATCCGATGCTCGCAAAAATCGGGCTGGCCGATCAGGTGGCTAATCCAGTCCGGAACGCCGGCTTTGATGTGACGCTTTATACCGACGTCGTGCCGGAGCCGCCGCTTGAAACCGGCGAGAAATTGGCGGCGTTCACACGCGACAACGGCTTTGATCTCGTCATCGGAGTCGGTGGCGGAAGCGCACTTGACCTGGCAAAACTTGCGGCCATAATGGCCACACACGAAGGGCTGGTCGCCGATTACCTGAACTTGACCGGGACCCGCAAAATCGAACATAAAGCGCTGCCTCTCATCCTGATTCCAACAACTTCCGGCACCGGTTCCGAAGTGACGAGTATTGCGGTATTATCGCTCGAATCGTCCAAGGACGTCATCACGCACGACAATATGCTGGCAAGCGTAGCGATCGTCGATCCGCAGCTGACCATTTCGGTGCCGCCGAAAGTAACCGCGGCGACCGGCATCGACGCTTTGACACACGCAGTCGAAGCATATATTTCGATCAATGCCAGCCCGACGACGGACGGATTGGCGCTGCATGCTATCCGGCTTATCTCGAAATCGCTGCGCACAGCCGTCAAAGATGGCGAAAACAAACAAGCGCGCACGGACATGAGCCAAGGCAGCTACTTGGCTGGACTCGCATTTTTCAATGCAGGCGTCGCTGGCGTCCACGCACTCGCTTATCCGCTCGGCGGCCAGTTCCACATTCCTCACGGCGATTCCAATGCAGTGCTGCTGCCATATGTCATGAGCTATATCCGCAAGAGCTGCCCGAAACGCATGGCAGATATTCTTGAAGCGCTTGGCGGCAACCCAAGTTTCCTATCCGAAGAAGAAGCTTCCTATAAATGCGTCGATGAGTTGAAGCGTATTGTGGAAGACGTCGGCATCCCTTCGACTTTGTCGGGATTCAATGTGCCGGAATCCGCTCTCGATAGTCTGACAGCGGACGGCGTCAAACAAAAACGGATTCTTGCCAGAAGCCCGCTGCCACTCGAAGAAGCAGATATCCGGAAAATCTATCAATCCGCATTCGACGGCGTACCGGTGGAACCCGCCACATAAAAAATCCCGAACCGCTTTTGCGGTTCGGGATTTTTCATTTCCACTGTTCTTGCAGCGGGCCATTCTTGCCGTAAACAGGGTCTGTCTTCGGCAGCGGCGTGTTTTGAATGTCTTCGAGGACGTAAGGCCGTTCCTCCGGGTTGCCGGTCTTCAAATTATAGCTGACGCCATTCGGATAAGCGCCGACAACTTCGAAGTCGGCAGATGCTTCAATTTTCTTATGGCCGGTGCCTGCCGGCAGCACGATCACATCGCCGGCTTTCACTTTCACATGCTCCCCTTGCTTCCCGCCGAGCTGCAAAGTTGCCGTACCGGCGCTGACTCCGAGCGCTTCATGGGTGTTGCTGTGATAATGGTGGTAATCGAAAATCCCGCCCCTCCAGCTATTGAGCCAATTATGGCGGTTGAACACCTCTTCGATTTTCTGCGGATTTCCTTTGAATGCTGCGGGGTAGAATAAGACATTCAATGACGGGTTGTTCGGTATTTCGCCGTCATCTTCAAAATGGAAAAACTGTTCATTCGCCATCATACGCCAGCCCCTTTCATTTATAAGGACTTTACCCCATGCCGGGCTTTATTAATCGCATCAACGGCACCTTGCACCACTCAAAACCCGAGCCTTCCCCTGACGCTTGCTGCATAGTTTTGGCTGACCGGCAGCACGGAACCGTCTTTCATCGTCAGCTGGTAGTTGGAAGCCATGTCGCGGGTGATTTCTTCTATATGATGGATGTTTACAATATATGAGCGGTGGATCGGCAGAAAAAAGTCCGGCAATTGATTCCGCAGGTTTTTCAAAGTATGGATAGAGCAATACGTGTCATCTTCTGTATAGAACCATGTTTTCTTCTGGCTGCTTTCAATATGTGAAACGCGCTCCACCGAAACCGGCCGCCACGCTTCTTCCAATTTGCCTGTCAGGAACTTCAGCGGCTGCAATCTGCGTACAGCGAAGTCCGGAGGCAGAATGATGACGACTACACCATTTTTGCCATCCAGTTCTACCGGGTAGCCGATTCCGAAATACGCGGTGCCAAGCACCGACTCTTCCACCAGCATCTCGATACGCCGCTGTTCCTGGCCGGCCCGCGCCGCTATGCTCCCCGGAATGACCGGCTGGCCTTCAGTAATCCTCAGGTCATAGGCCCCTGCTTTATAGTAGATATAACAACCTTCTGACGCAATCGCAATCGATGCCTCTTTCGGAACCCAGTCCCCAATAATCGACCCCATCTGCTCCAATACCTTGTTTTCCATCCCTTCGCTCCCCTTCCAACTGCTTTTATCGTGAAATTACCGCTTTCGTCGCCGCATATCCGCTTTTATCCAATTTTCAAGACAGTCTAACTATTCTGTTATATATTAATATACATCAACAACAACTGTATTAATACAGTTAATAAAATCTTTTATTCGAAGGGGATGGATTGAACATGACGAACAAACAACAACAAGCACAGGAATTGAAAAATACTTGGGAGCAGGACAGCAGATGGAACGGCATTGAACGGCCGTATACGGCAGAAGAAGTCGTTAAATTGCGCGGTTCGGTACTCATTGAACATACACTCGCGAAAAAAGGCGCAGAACGCCTCTTCCAATCAATCCATGAAATGGATTTCGTTAACGCACTCGGCGCTTTGACAGGCAACCAGGCTGTACAGCAAGTGAAAGCAGGCTTACAAGCGATCTACTTAAGCGGTTGGCAAGTAGCAGCGGACGCTAACTCCGCTGGACAGATGTACCCGGATCAAAGTTTATACCCGGTCAATTCCGTGCCGGATGTGGTGAAAAAGATCAACCGTGCATTACAGCGTGCGGATCAGATCGACAGTGTTGAAAATACAGAAGGCTTTGACTGGTTTGCACCAATCGTTGCAGATGCAGAAGCTGGATTCGGCGGACCGCTGAATGTGTTCGAATTGATGAAATCGATGATTGAAGCTGGCGCAGCAGGCGTCCACTTTGAAGATCAACTCGCTTCGGAAAAGAAATGCGGCCACTTAGGCGGCAAAGTATTGTTGCCGACACAAAATGCAGTAAGAAACCTAGTATCTGCCCGCCTGGCAGCTGATGTACTTGGCGTTTCGACATTGATCATCGCCCGCACTGACGCAGATGCGGCTGACTTGATCACAAGCGACATCGATCCGCGCGACCATCAATTCATCACCGGCGAACGGACGCCAGAAGGCTTCTACCGCACAAACGCTGGTATCGACCAGGCCATCTCGCGTGGTTTGGCTTACGCGCCATACGCAGACTTGGTGTGGTGTGAAACGTCGCATCCGAACTTGGAAGAAGCACAGCAATTTGCTGATGCAATCCACGCCGAGTTCCCTGGCAAACTGCTTGCTTACAATTGCTCGCCTTCGTTCAACTGGGAAGCGAAACTTGATAAAGAAACAATCGCGAAGTTCCAAGTCGAACTTGGCAAGATGGGCTATAAATTCCAGTTTGTTACGCTTGCCGGCTTCCATGCCTTGAACCACAGCATGTTCGAACTGGCACACGATTACAAAGACCACGGAATGGCCGCTTACTCGAAATTGCAGCAGGCTGAGTTCGCCAACGAGTCGAAAGGCTACACAGCTACACGCCACCAGCGCGAAGTCGGCACAGGCTACTTCGATGAAGTGTCGCAAATCATCTCCGGCGGTACTAGCTCGACAACTGCAATGAGCGGTTCTACAGAATCAGCACAATTCGCAGCAAAGAAATAAAGGGGTGATTTGATTGCTGACAAAATCGACGATTTCAATCACAGGCGGGCCAGTCCCGCAGATGGAAAAGATCTTGACGCCAGAAGCCTTGGATTTCATTGAAAAACTGCATATGAACTTTAACCAGCGCCGTGAAGAGCTGCTGGAACGGCGCCAAATTCGCCAACAGGAAATCGATGCCGGCAAGCCGATTGATTTCTTGCCCGAAACAAAGCATATCCGCGAAGGCAATTGGACGATCGCTCCTTTGCCCGCTGACATGCAGGACCGTCGTGTTGAAATCACCGGCCCGACAAACCGCAAGATGCTCATCAACGCACTGAATTCCGGTGCGAAGATGTTCATGGCGGATCTCGAAGACGCGACAGCGCCAAACTGGTTCAATGTCATCGATGGCCAATTGAACTTGGCCGACGCAGTGCGCCGCCAAATCGACTTTGAAGCACCGGATACGGGCAAGGCCTACAAGCTTAATGCCAAAACGGCTGTGCTGATGGTGCGCCCACGCGGATGGCATCTACTAGAGAAGAATATCGAAATCGGCGGCAAGCCGATATCTGGCAGCTTCGTCGACTTCGGACTCTATTTCTTCCACAACGCCAAAGAATTGATCGAGCGCGGCACAGGACCTTACTTTTACCTTCCGAAGCTCGAAAGCCATTTGGAAGCTCGCCTTTGGAACGACGTCTTCGTCTTTGCGCAGAATGAACTCAGTATCCCCCAAGGCACAATCCGGGCGACGGTGCTAATCGAGACCATTCTTGCAGCATTTGAAATGGATGAAATCCTTTATGAGCTGCGCGACCATTCAGCTGGATTGAACTGCGGCCGCTGGGATTATATTTTCAGTGTCATCAAGCGCATGCGCAACCGACCGGAATATCTCTTCCCTGACCGGTCGCAAGTCACCATGACTGTTCCATTCATGCGGGCCTACACCCGCCTCTGCATCCAGACATGCCATCGCCGCGGAGCACCTGCTCTTGGCGGGATGGCGGCACAGATTCCCGTCAAAGGAGATCCCGAAGCCAACGACGCCGCTTTCCAGAAAGTGCGCGAAGATAAGCGCCGGGAAGCAATGGATGGCCACGACGGCACATGGGTCGCGCATCCTGGAATGGTCGCCGTAGCGATGGAGGAATTCGACGCTCACATGCCGACGCCAAACCAGATAACCAAAGAGCGCGAAACCATCAATGTAACAGCACAAGACTTGCTTGCAGTACCAGCAGGCACAATTACAGAAGAAGGCCTGCGTTCTAATATATCCGTAGGCATCCAATACATCGCATCTTGGCTTTCCGGCAACGGCGCCGCTCCCATCAATAATTTGATGGAAGACGCGGCCACAGCCGAAATCTCCCGCTCCCAAGTCTGGCAATGGATCCGCCATCCGAAAGGCGTTCTGGAAGATGGCCGGAAAATCACCGTGAGTTTATTCCATGAAATCACGGAACAGGAAGATGGGAAAATCCGGGAAACAGTTGGTGACACGAAATACCAATCCGGACATTATGAAGAAGCGCGCGAGTTGTTTACTCAACTTACATTGCAAAGTGATTTTGCCGAGTTTTTGACACTGCCAGGGTATCAACTACTAAAATAAACCTATTGGAGGAGATCACTATGAAAAACATGCAAACTTACGGAATGCGCCCTAAAAAAGAATGCCAGGAATGCGGTTGTGAGATCAAAGAGCAGCGCGAATCGATCATCTACGAATGCGAACGCTGCAGCGCTAACAAAGACGAATAGTCATTTAACAGGGACGTCCTTTCGGGGGCGTCTCTTTTTGCTTGCGGAAAGTATTTGGCGCCGAAGGGAAAGTATTTCAGATCGATGGGATAGTATTCGCGGAGCGAGAGATAGTATTTTGCCTCGCTGGGGAAGTAAATCCGAAATTTTCCAATTAAAAATGCTCGAAAAGATATTTCCTCTTTTATAGCCATTTTTGCAGTTGCGTCCTATGGCGGACGCCCATTTTTGCTTGCGGAAAGTATTTTGCGCCGAAGGGAAAGTATTTCGTTGCGGAGAGATAGTATCTGTGGACCGTCAGATAGTATTTTGCCTCGCTGGGGAAGTAAATCCGAAATTTTCCAAATCAAAAAGGCTGAAAGCTACATCTTGAAGCAAGTTCCAAAAACAGAGCCACGCAAAAAGGCATTCCAGCTCTCACTGGAATGCCTTCACTGTCAGCTTTGGTCAGAAGATTTGATTCGGTAAACGGTATCATCCTCAACTGTGTTGAAAACCTCAATAAAGCGCGTCCCTTTGCCGCTTTTCCCTGTCCCATCGTCCGCGACTACCGCGGCGGGTTCGATGACGCGGGAATCGAAGTCTTCCATCAAGCTTTGGAGGCCGTCGTAGCTGTTGATGCCTTTGTCCTTTTTCACTTTTTTGAAAAGCTGTTCCGATTCCGGTTCTGTCAGCTCCACATATCCCACTGTAATGCGCTGTATGCCCATGATTACACCCTCCCGCACAATTTCTTTTCCTATACCCATGGCAACAAGCTGGATAAACCTGCCATAGCCTCGGCCGCGCCTTTCCGTTATGATGAGTGAAGGAAAAAATCTATGAACCGGAGTGAATGCCATGCGCGTTGCGATTTTCGATTTTGATGGAACTTTGTATTCCAAAGAAACTTTCGGGCTGATGATGGAGCATTTGAAAAACCATCCTGTCCACAGCAAACGCTACCGCCAGTTTTACCGCGCCATCCTGCCGCCTTATATCGGCTCGAAACTGAAACTTGTACCGGTTAAAAAGATGCGGGAAAGTTCTGTGCAGGCCTATTTGGCGGCACTTGAAAGTTTTACGCAAAGTGAACTGGAAGCCTATTTCCGCGAAATCGCCGACAGAATGCATGGCGATTTCAACCCGGAAGTTGTCGAGCGACTGAAGCGCCATGTGCAGAATGATGATTACATCATGCTCGTGTCAGGTGCTTTCACTCCGCTATTGCACGCCGTGACGGAAAAGCTGCCGATACGCACGATCATCGGCACGGAAATCCCTTATGCGCAAAACATCCTCGATCACCGCGCCAAGATTACGCATGTCCAAGGCCCCTTGAAGACAGAAAAAATCAAACAGGCGCTGGCAGGCGAAGACGTCGATTGGGCGAACAGCTCTGCTTACGGAGACAGCCATTCTGACCTGCCCGTGCTCGAGCTTGTGGGCAATCCTGTCGCGGTTCGGCCGGAACCACGGTTGCGGGCTGTCGCAGTGCAGCGCCACTGGGAAATCATTTAAATCTGCAGGAGGAACTACAATGGAACCGACACACACCCGCCTGTTGGTGGATAATTATAAAGAATGCTTCGTTTTTTACCGCGACGTCCTAGGATTCGACGTGAAGTCCGGCGATGAAAGTTCCGCTGCCGCTGACTTGCAATTCAATCTCTGCAAAGTGGAATTGGTCGAACGGAGCCGCGTGGCACCTAGCCTCGACTCCCCTTCTTCGTCAGACAATCTGGAGGCTGTGATTTTTGAAGTCGAAAACACCGAAGCTGCTTACGAAAAATTAAAGCAGTCCGTGAAATTCATCACTTCTCCCACAGCCCAAGGCGGTCAGGGCAGCAAAGTGGCCCATTTCAGAGACCCCGCCGGCACACTGATTGAACTGAACGAAGCGATTGCAGGCTAATAGCTCCATCATAAAAGCAGCCGTCTGTCATAGACGGCTGCTTTTTACTTTTCTCCGAGCACTTCAATGCAAATCTTGATGCCCCGGACCAGATCGTCATGGGACCAGCTCGGGATTTTGCCGTGCTCGATCCCGAGTTCATGCGACGCCGGGATGTGAATAAAACCTGTGCGCATGCTCGGTTTCATCGTTTCCGCGTAATGCAAGCCTTCGTACATGACGTTATTGCAAAGATAAGCACCGGCTGTATTGGATATGTCCGCCGGCAGCCCTGCCGCTTTCAGCCGATCGACCATTTGCCGCGCCGGCAAAGTTGTCAGGTAAGCTGGCTTGCCGCTTTCTCTTATCGGTTCATCCACCGGCTGATGGCCTTCGTTGTCCGGTTCCCCGTCCTTGACGTTGATGGCAATGCGTTCGGGGGTGATTTTATAGCGGCCCGCCGCAAGGCCCAGTGAAATGACAGCGTCCGGCTCGACACTTTCAATATGCGCCAGCAAATGCTGGCCGGATAGATGGAAGTCGACCGGCATCACCTTGCTGATGATGGTAAAGCCGCCGACTTCCTGGCCATCCAATTCCGCAGCGATGCGCATGGTCGGATTGACGGTAAATGCTAAAAACGGTTCGAAACCCGTAAGCAATAATTTCTTCATAAGCCTCCTCCATTCTCCGCCATTATACGCCAGAATCCGAAAATCCAAAACCTGGCTCCTTGTTTGAAAATAAAACTTTGCAAATTTATTGTTTTTTGTTAAAATGCAGTTAGATGAATATTTATCCATTATAACTTTACAGGGGGAAACGACATTGAATATTACTAAAAAACACACATTAGCTGTTTTATTTGCATCATCCGCTTTGTTGCTGGGCGCTTGCGGAAGCGACTCTTCGGAATCCGGGGATTCTGGCGCATCCGAGGAAGACAAAGTCTTAGAAATGGGAACTTCAGCTGAATTCCCGCCATTTGAATCACGAGATGCATCCGGTGAATTTGTCGGTTTCGATATCGATATGGCAAACCGCATCGCAGAAGAAATGGGCTATGAATTGAAAATCACTGATATGAAATTCGACGGCTTGATTGGCGCATTGCAGAATGACCGCGTCGATATGGTCATTGCGGGCATGTCAGCGACTGAAGCGCGCAAAGAAAACGTCGATTTCTCGACAGAATACCATTTTTCGGGAGAAATGTTCGTAACACCTAAAGACTCGGACGTAACATCCCTTGAAGACCTCGAAGGCAAGACGGTCGGCGTCCAGCTTGGGACGATCCAGGAAGAAGGCGCTAAAGCCATTATCGAAGAAGAAGGTATCAACTTTGAATTGAAAGCGTTGGATGATTCCGGCGCATTGATCCAGGAAATCCTGTCCGGACGCATCGATGCCGCTTATATCGATAAAGAAGTAGCAAAAGGCTATGTCGAAGCACAAGATTTAGGCTCATTCGATGATCCGACAACTTCTTCTCCAGGCATGGCGGTCGCATTCCCTAAAGACAGCCCCTTGGTGGAAGAAGTCAACGCTGTGCTTGCTGAAATGGAAGAAAGCGGCGAAATGGAAGAATTGAAGAAAAAATGGAAGATCGAAGAATAAGATAAAATCCATTGAGCGGCGGGCTATGTCCGCCGCTCACTATTTATTCGGACATCCCTTTGGAGGGATGAATTTTCAACAAGAAAAGAGTTGTAACTTATGAATTTGGACTTTTCGCAAATGGTTCCATATATCCCCTTCATCCTGGAAGGGATTTGGGTCACATTAAAATTCGTCATTGTCGCGATCATCCTCGGATCGATTCTGGGAACGATATTGGCGTTGTTCAAAATTGGCTCCATCAAACCGCTGCGCTGGTTCGCGGACGCTTATACATCGATATTCCGCGGCACGCCACTGATTTTGCAATTGATGATCATCTATTATTCGATTCCGCAGCTGACCGGCTATGACATCTCGCCTTTCCTGTCTGCGATTCTGGCATTCGGCTTAAACTCATCCGCCTATATCTCTGAAATTATCCGCGCCGGCATCCAAGCGGTCGACAAAGGACAGATGGAAGCCGCGCAGGCGCTCGGCATCCCTTACCGCGCCATGATGAAAGACATCATCCTTCCACAGGCACTGAAAAACATCCTGCCGGCATTGATGAACGAATTCATCACATTGACGAAAGAATCCGCAATCGTTTCAACGATTGGCTATCTCGATCTCATGCGCCGCGCACAAGTAGTCGGCTCTGATTTGTTCCGCAACTTCGAGCCCCTGCTGTTCGTCGGCTTGATTTACTGGTGTTTGGTCATGGGACTGACCGTCCTTGGCAGAATGTTCGAACGGAGGCTGAAGCAAAGTGATTAAAGTGGAACATTTGTACAAAAAATTCGGCTCCAACGAAGTGCTGACCGACATTAGCACCGAAATAAAAAAAGGGGAAGTGGTGTCGATCATCGGCCCTTCCGGCTCCGGGAAATCGACGTTTCTACGCTGCTTGAACATGCTGGAGATCCCGACATCCGGAAAAGTGTTCATCAATGGACAGGATCTGACTGGACCGAAAAAGGACATCCAGAAAATCCGCCAGCAAATCGGCATGGTGTTCCAGCATTTCCACTTGTTCCCGCATTTGACGGTGCTTGAAAATCTCACTTACGCTCCGATGAAAGTGAAAGGCGAGACAAAATCACTGGCTGAAGAAAAAGCGCGGGCGTTATTACTGCGTGTCGGCCTATCGGAAAAAGAGAAAGCTTATCCGAGCAGCCTGTCAGGCGGCCAGAAACAGCGTGTGGCAATCGCCCGTGCGCTAGCGATGGAGCCTGAATTGATGCTGTTTGACGAACCGACATCCGCACTCGATCCGGAAATGGTCAAAGAAGTGCTGGACGTCATGAAAGATTTGGCGAAATCCGGTATGACGATGGCCGTCGTCACGCATGAAATGGGCTTTGCACGGGAAGTCGCCGACCGCGTGCTGTTCCTCGATCACGGCGTCCTTGTCGAAGAAGGGGAGCCCCGAGAATTCTTTGCTTCCCCAAAAACAGAACGCGCCAGAGATTTCCTGGAAAAAGTATTATAGAAGATGCCCTCAGGGGAGATGCCCTCAGGGGCATCTTTTTTTGTCGTTTTGTTCATATCCAGTCCCTATTTTCCGCCGCAGCGCCGCATCTCCCCATGTTATAATCAACGGTGAAGAAAAAAATTGAGGTGTCCCCCGAATGTTAAGGAAAATCATTGTTTTATTCGCCGTCGTATTTTTTATGGCGCTTATCATGTTCACTGGAATGATGTTTATGACCAATACAACAGAAGTCTATTCGCAAAGCGATATAAAGCTGGAGATTGAAAAACCCTCTTTCTTTACGCTGTCGGAACCGGATGCAAACGGCAAGCGGAATATTACGCTGTTCAGCTTGCCGATTGGCAGCTACACATTGACAGAGCGCCAATTGGACAATGGCACCACCGTTGTTTTCGAACACGTTGAAAACGACAGCTGGCTGCCGTTCGTCGTGTCCTTGAATATGCCAGGCGTCGGCGATGACGTGCGTTCTTGGAACCCGGAACCTGTCATGCGGACCACAGATTCCGAATACGGCAACGACCCAACTACTAATCCATTCGGCATCATCGCCATGGATTCTGTCGAAATCCTGCAAGGCAACATTTACGTTTCCCGGGATTTGACGCTTGGCAATGGCGAGCTCGTCAATGAATTGCGGCATGAAATAGCGGAATTGACTGTTGAAGAAGGCAGTCTGCTGAAAAACTTCTGGCTCGCGCCGAAACATCAGGCAGACACCTGGCTCATGTTGTCGCCGGAACCATTTTTCAGCACTCCACAAGACGAAGAGGCGTGGATTGCGCACACAGCGCAAAATCCACGCGAGCGGCTGAACTGGCTGACGCCGGAAGGTACGATGGTGAAAATCGCGCTGACCGATGATTTGCGCACAGAAATGGCTTACAGCATCGCTCCAAAAAACAGCATTGAAGCAATAGCTGTGCAATGGCAAGAAAAATCACCAGCTATCTATTTCGAAACCATCTTGTTGAATGCCGAAACAACCGAACAGCAATAAACAAAACCCGCTCGAGCGACTAGCTCTAGCGGGTTTTGTTTTTCCACGTTATTAAAATCAATTTCCACTTGCACCATCTTCCTTCTTTTCCCCCTCCTCTCCCACCACCACTTGAGCAAAGTTTTGCCCAGAGCGCCGAAGCGGTGATTAACAATGTTCACCTTAACTCAGATATTAAAACGCCTGCTGCCTGTAAGCATTAAAACTTTATTAATAACAGAAAAATCAGTATAATCAAAGCATATAGACGTCCCCTTCCTTCACTTGCATTCATTT
>DATISS010000105.1:0-12294 GCA_035468565.1 Planococcus sp. (in: firmicutes) | reverse complement strand
GCAACACTCCTGCCCATAGTACAAGAACCAAAAAATGAATCGTGTGGCTAACGAAGCCGGCCCATAAATTCAAAGTCGAAGCGTGGCTGAAAAAGCCGACAGCCAGAATTAATGCCAGCGTGTAGTATGCGGCCATATGTTTTGAACCGCCAAAATAGATTGTGACGCCAAGAAGCAGCGAAATCAATGCGGTAATCACCCAACCGTGGCCGGTCCGGTAATTGAGCAGCACGTTAAAGAATGTCCCGAAACCGCCGTCTAGAAACACAAGCAATTCAATCACAGGGGCCAGTGAAAACAGCGGAATCCCGATGATGCTCAAGATCAGCAGCCACCTTGGCTCCCGGATTTCCGGCTTAAGAGACTCGGGGATGAATTTCAACAACACCGAACCCGCGATAATAGAAAACGCAGCATACAGCAACAAATCGGAAAGCGCTGTAAAAAAAATCATCGCTTCCTTTTAATCAGCAGCATGGCGCCAAATCCGACAAGTACCGCAAATGCGATGAGCAATAAGATTGTCAGCACGCCGCCGTCTCCTGTCCCTTCATCTGCAGCGGCTTGCTGTTCGGAAGAGGACTCCACAGGCTGCTCTTCTGGTGCCGGTTCCTCGGCGGCTTCTTCAGGAACTTCTTCGGATACCGCTTCTTCTGTAGGCGCCGTATCCGAACTGAACAGAATTTCCCCTTCGATTGGATGGCCATCCTCCCCTATAATTTTCCACGAAATTATGTATTGTCCATTCACCAACGCTTCAGTGATTGAGGCTTTCATCACGTTTTCTGAAATCGAAATATTATCCAGTGCCACATCCGCTTCCGGTCCTTTGAGCGTCATGGTGCTGCCTTCTTCGATAATCGTGCCGAACACCAATTCAAGTTCCTCCGGATTTTCAGCCAATACTTCCCCTTGTGCGGGGTTAGATGATGTTAATGCTGTATGAGCATGCGCCGTGAAGGGCATCACGAGCAACACAAGCAGCGCTGCTACAATTAGTTTCTTCATTAGGGTCTTCCCTCTTTTTCTTTATTTTTCATTTTTTCTTCCCCCATTCTCTCATGCTTGTTAAAATAAGCATAGTCATTGTTTCTCATAAATAATTGCAGCGAATATTTTCAAAAGGATGACGATAGTCCTTTTCTTCTTTATAATGGAGTTAGACTACGGAATAACGGAATTAGATTACGGAGAAGGAGCGTCATGGAATGAGTGAATTACAAGAACTGCTAGCGGATAACCTCGTTTTTAACCATATCCCTTTTCCTATTATCATTATGGATAAAGACGGACTAGTTGTATGGTGCAGCCGCCATGCAGAACGTGTTTTCCAAATCGAAACCAATACTATCAAAGGCCAAATTTATCCATATATGAACCCAGAGAAAGCCGCTCTTTATAAGAATTCCTGGGAAACAGTTATACATAGCAAAGACCCGATACGGTTTGAAGACGTAGAAGTCGGATTAGGAAGCGGAACGCAGACGTATACGACCATCGTCACGAAAGCGTTCACAGCTGACGGCGAACAATTCGTCATGTCGATCTTCGAAGTGGATGATGCCGACGAAGAAGGATCCGCGAGCCGTGAATTGAACAGCTTGCGCAGCGGATTGGATAATTCGTTTATGCTCCTTTATTTTGATGAGGAATTTTTGATCACTTACGCGAACCCGTTGTTCCTAAAGCTCAGCAAATGGACGCCGAAACGGATTCTCGGCAAACCGATCTGGCAGATGTTCGGGGAAGAAAGCGCGGATGTCCGTTTTGTAGAATCGCTTGTGGCAACATTGAAGAGCGGCAACGTCTGGAACGGACAGACGCGAAAAGTGAAGAAAGACGGCGAAGAATACTGGGTTGACCTGACAGCCATTCCGATGCAGATCAAAGGCGATGAAACCTATTATATTTTCCTTGAAAAGGATATTACTGCCGCCAAGAAAGTTCAGCTTCACTTGGAAGAAATCGCATTCATCGATCCGATTACCGGCTTGGAGAACCGCCATCGTCTGGAGCAAGTGGTCAACGAGTTTATCGAAGAGAAGAAAAACTTCTCGTTCGTCTACCTCGATATCGACCGTTTCTACACACTTCGCGACGTGTCGGACACCGATACAGAAAACGAATTGCTCATCGAGTTCACGAAGCGCCTGCGCATGTATTTCTCGGATACGATCATTACCCGCGCCGGGCTGCACGAATTCGGCTTGGTGACGCCGCTCAGCAACTGGTTCATCGAAGGGTTCCTTTATTACCTTCAGCAGCATCCTATCTATATTGACGGGCTGTCGATCCCGATGACCATCAGCGGCGCCATCACCCGCTATCCTGAAGACCAGCAATCGTTCGTGCATCTGATTAAAGCGTCGCACGCAACCATCAAAAAAGTTAAAGAACGCGGCGGCAGCGCTATCTCCGCGCTGACGTCGGATGACCATGAGCGCCTGAGCCGGAAATCGCTGATTGAAAAACGATTGATCCACGCGCTCGACCGTCATAATTTGCATTTGCTTTATCAGCCGCAAGTCGATTTGAAAACTGGAAAAGTGGAAAGTGTCGAAGCGCTGGTGCGCTGGGAAGATTCCGAAATCGGCATTGTCACTCCGGATGAATTGATACCTATCGCCGAAGAAAACGGCATGATTAACGAAATCGGCCTTTATGTCCTTGAAACCGTGTGCATGCAGCTAAAAGACTGGCAGAATCGCGGCATCGATATGAAAGTCAGCATCAATACATCCATCCGGGAATTCCGCGACAAGGACATGGCCAAGATTTTTCTTGAGCAGATCCAGCTGAATGGCTGCGATCCGGCTTCATTGACGATTGAAATCACCGAACGCTTCGCCTTGGAAGCGGAGGCCGAACGTTCTATCATCAAGCAGATGCAACAGCTGAACGCAGCCGGCATCTCTTTCTCACTTGATGACTTCGGCACAGGCTACTCGGCGTTCCGTTATATGCTGATGCTGCCGATCACCAATTTGAAAGTCGACCGTTCCATCATCAAGCACATCACCAAACAGGAAAAAATGCAGAAACTGATCAAAGGCATGATCCAATTCGGCAAGAGCTTGGATCTCCAAGTCACTGCGGAAGGCGTCGAAACCAACGAACAGCTGGAGTTATTGCGCGCCATGGACTGCGATTTGATCCAAGGCTATATTTTCGGTTATCCGATGACAGCGGCAGATTTGGAAAAATGGCTGCAAGTTTCAGAAACGACGTAACAACCGAGAATAAATATAAATGAAAAAAATCGGCATGCCCCAGTCAATTCTGGGTCATGCCGATTTTCTTTTGCACGCGCTTGGCCATCCCTTTGAAGACCATTTGCATCAATACTTCCGCGAACACCAACCCCATCGCGACAGCTCCTGAAATCATCAGGGCTTCGGACGCGAAGGTTATGGCCTCCAAATAATTGTTCTCCACGATATTGCGCATGGCATTATATGCTTTGCTGCCCGGCACAAGCGGGATGATTCCTGCCACACTGAAAATGATCATGGGCATTTTGAACTTTTTCGCCAGCAGATGCGCAGCCAGTGCCACGCCGAACGCACCCGCAAAGGTCGCCTGGACGGGATCGTCGAATAAAATGACGCCGGTCCGATAAATCAGCCAGCCCGTCATGCCAACCAGCCCACAGCTGAGCAGCGTCCTTCTCGGCGTATTGAACATAACACCGAAAGACGTTGCCGCCAGAAAACTTAAAAACGCTTCTAATGGCCAGTTCATCCTACCCCTCCTTTTAAAATGACAATACGATCGCGACGCCTGCGCCAATGGCGAATGCCGTCAGAAACGCTTCCGCTCCTTTGGACAGGCCCGAAACGAAATGCCCGGCCATCAAGTCACGGACGGCATTAGTGATCAGCAGCCCCGGTACTAGCGGCATGATTGAGCCGATGATGATCGTGTCCAAATTTTTGCCATAGCCGGAATAGACCGCCAACAGCGCGAACACGCCAATGGCCAACGCCCCGACAAACTCGGCAAAAAATTTCACCCGCGTTTTCTCCAAAATCGTTTCCACTATGATAAAGCCCGTACCGCCGAAAATAAAAGCAAACGGCAAATCACTCCAGCTGCCGCCAAGCAGGATCAGGAAACATCCACTTGCCGTAGCGGCTGCCAGAATCTGAAGCCATATATTGAACATATAATTGGTACGGTCAATAATTTTTAACTCTTCGTAGGCCTCGGCCAGCGTCAATTCCCCAGCCACCAGCTTCCTTGACACCGAATTCACGAGCGCTACGCGCGCCAAATCGGTGCGGGTGCTGCTGATGCGCACAAAACGCGTCGCCATTTCATTACTCGGTGAAAACATGAGGCCGCCGGGCGATACAAAACAATGGGAGTCTGTCATTTTCTGTGATACGGCCATGCGGATCATCGTATCTTCGACGCGGTAGGTTTCCGCGCCATTCTCCATCAACAGCTTGCCGGCCAACAGAAAACAATCGAGGGCAAGCTCGCGTCTAGTTTCACCTATTTGAGTCACAGGCTCTCCCCCTTCTGTTTTACTCCTCATGATAACGCATCCTGACAAAAATTAAAACGCTCCGCATAAGCGAAGCGTTTTTTTAGATTATTGGGAAACTCCTGACAACTCTTTTCATTGCGCTTTAACGTACTTTCATGTCCCGAAGCTAGCGAAGCGTTGCAACGAACTTTAATGTCTCGAAGCTAGCGAAGCGTTGCAGAGACAGGGACAGGAGCATACGGGCTTGCGGTGCTGTTTTGCGGAATATCGATGTCGATACCTGATTGGATATTGAATTTTAATTTCAGTGTTTTTTTGTCAGCTATAAATCAAGGTTTCAGGATGACTTTCGTGCAGTCGTCGGTGTGGTCATTGAAGATTTGGTAAGCATCTGCTGCCTGTTCGAGCGGCATGATGTGCGAAATGATTTCGCGTGGGTCGAATTCGCCGTTCTCAATTTTCTCGTACAGCATCGGCATCAAGTGGATGACTGGTGCTTGGCCCATCTTCATCGTTACATTGCGCTCAAAAATATTGCCTAGCGGGAACTGGTTGTATTTCATGCCATAAACGCCTGTCAGCTGGATCGTACCGAATTTCGCGACTGCGTCTTTCGCTATGTTAATCGCGCTCAGTGTGCCGCCTTGGAGCATCAATTTCTGCTGGACCGCTTCCGCAGCCGACTTTTTGCCATCCATCCCGACACAATCGATGACGACTTGTGCGCCGCCGCTCGTCAGTTCATGGATATGCGCTCCCATATTGTCGTATTGGCTGAAATCGAACACTTCGACGTTATTCATACGTTTTGCCTTTTCCATGCGGTATGGAATTTCGTCGACCGCGATGACGCGTTT
This sequence comes from Planococcus sp. (in: firmicutes), assembly GCA_035468565.1. Taxonomy (GTDB): domain Bacteria; phylum Bacillota; class Bacilli; order Bacillales_A; family Planococcaceae; genus Planococcus. Next base: position 6,945 of record DATISS010000105.1, on the reverse strand, counting down.
CGCGCCTTTCATCCAAGCGAATTTCTGGGTCATCAAGCCGATTGGTCCGCAGCCAAGGACAACAACGGTATCTCCCGGTTTCACGCCGGCATTTTCGACACTCCACCAGGCAGTGGGCAGGACGTCTGAAAGGAACAGCACTGATTCATCTTCGAGCTCGGATGATTCCGGGATGACAAAAGGCATGAAATTGCCGTACGGCACGCGCAGATATTCAGCTTGCCCGCCGGAATAATCGCCGTAGCGTTCAGTGAATCCGAAATAGCCGCCCGTATCGAAATGGGGATTGCCGTTCGAATTGTCGCATTGGCTCTCCATATCATGGTCGCAGTAGAAGCAATGGCCGCAGCTGACGTTGAATGGCAAAACGATGCGGTCGCCTTTTTTCACTTTTGTCACCTCGGGGCCGACTTCTTCGACAATGCCCATCGGTTCATGGCCGATGACGTAATCTTTTCTTGCAGGTAAAGCGCCTTGATAAATATGCAAATCCGAACCACAAATAGCAGATGATGTTATTTTGACAACGATATCGTCTTTTTTCTCGATTTCAGGATCCTTGACGTTTTTCACTTTCATGTCTTTGACACCTTGGAACGTTACTGCTCTCATCTAATCGCCTCCATAATTTTCAGAATACTTTATTACTTCCCTGATACTATAAATAAAAAACCGCACACCCGGAATTTTCGGATGTGCGGACGGCTAATAGCCCAATGTGTCTTTCAGTTCAAAGGTTTCGAGATTGTAGCTTTTCACTTCGCTATTGGCCACGGTGTAAAGGTTGTCGCCGCTATAGAGAATGCGCTGTACGCTTTTCGCCCAATCTTCGTATTGCATATCGGACTGCGATATCAGATTGGCCGCTTCTGTTATGCCGTCAGGAGTTATGTTGTAGATCATGGCACCTTCTCCCTCGAACTCCACATACTTGCCATCTGTTTCGCTATACATCGCCAGCGGAAAGCCGTAAAGGCTCTTTTCCGGATGGATGAACAGCGCTTTATGGTCGTATTGCAACTGGGAATGGGTTCCCGGTCCGCCAATGATTTCATTGTCTTTTTCCTTCGGATTTGAAAAATCGCTGATATCGAACAGTGAAATTTTCATCCCTCCGGTCACTACCCGCGGCTCACCGTCTTTCACCGGCTCCAGCTTTGTATCTGCGCCAAACCCGATCAAGTGGTTTTCATCCAATGGATGGAGGTAATTCGAGAAACCGGGAATCTTCAATTCTCCTAACACTTTCGGCGCGGATGGCGCGGATACATCGATGACAAACAATGGATCGGTTTCTTTGAACGTCACCATATATGCTTTGTCCCCAATAAAGCGGGCTGAGTAAATCCGCTCTCCTTTTGCCAAATCTTCCACTGCACCGACCTGCTTCATACCGGCATCCAGTATGAACAAGTGGTTTTTCGAAGGTTCATTGATATTCCAAGCAAAGCCTTCAGTCGTTGCTATGCGGAAATAGCCATTGTGCTCATCCATTGAAAATTGGTTCAATAACGAACCCGCCACTTCGCTGGAGGCTAAAAATTGGACCGCAGTTTCTTCCAATGCAAATTTGTAAATTTCCGTATTTGCCATCTGCGGCATCCAGATTGCGATATCGGCATCGCTGTCAGTCACCGTGCCGTCTTCTCTAGCTGCCGGAATATAAGCGGATGCCGTCAAATAGAGATGGTCTTTCGACATATACAATTGCTCACTGCCGCCCAAAAACCCTTTCGTGCTAATGTCGTTTTGAGCAGGCTCTGCCAAATCGACAGCTGATATGACGCTATAGCTGCCTGCCATCGTTCCCGGCAGAATGGATAGGCTGTCGTACGGCATCGGTGTAAGGGTCCCGCCATTTTTTGAATCATAGGTATGGGGACGCAATTCCGGCTCATTCTGCTGTTCCATAATCCAGAAATCCGGATAAACATTGGTGACATAATACAAGACATTGTTAGCGAGCCGCGCGCTATTCAAATTCCCTTCCGTCCCGAATTCCCTCAGCAATTCCGGTGATTCGGGATTTTCAATGTCATACAGGTGGACGGTAGTCAAACCCATGTGGGGGAAGTATTCCCGGCCCATGCCATCCATCGGCATAATCGAATACTTGCTGCCAATCACGACCAGAACGCCGTCGTTCAAGAACAGCTGCTGCGGATAAAGTTCTTTTTCGAAAACCAGTTCATCCGCCACAGCTAATTCGTCCGGATTGCGGACATCCGTAATAATGACGCGATTTTCGCTGATTGAGTAAATGAACGATCCATCGGTTTTCACCAGATCAGCTTCATCCACCCCTTCTACTTGTTTATTGGTGGTTGAGTAATCCCCGCCATTCCCAGATTCACCGCTGCCGCTGTCTGCAGACTCTTCTGTGGAGGTTCCTTTGTCCGTGAAAATGCCGTCTTCTTCATTGCTTTGCTGCAGCGCCAACACCTGGTCGAAATACGCTCTTAGTTCCTCGGCATCTGACAAGGTCTGAATTTCTTCCTGGACAGAAAAAGTGAGCTCTTTTCTATCAAGGGATTTGAAAAAGCTTCCTTTAATTGCTGATTCCTTGATATGAAGCTCGTATTGCCCGGCCGGGAGCTCCGGAATTTCAATGGTTTTGCCGTTTGTCCGCAATTCCATTGGAGCCTCCACGCGATTGCCTTCCGCATCCGTCAGATAAATGTCGCCTTTTCCAATCGCATCTGGATGGACTGCGGATGAGAAATTCGCGCGCCATCCTTGCTCAGTCAAAGCGATTGCGGGTGCGTTGACAGTCACTTTGTCAAACATGAACACCCCTGCAATTACGATTGCCGCAATTACTGCTGCAGCCAATAGCCATATGCCCCTTTTCTTCATGACCGACCCCGCCTTTCAAGGCTTCTTTTCCTATTAGACAATAGTCACAGGAAAAAGTTACAGAATTTCCCGGATATTTTTTACGGCGTTCTGGAACGTACCGATGAAATGCTCCGAACCGAATTCCGTGTTCCCGCCGCCTTGCACAAATCCCGAATTCCCGCCGCCTTTGCCATCCGTCAATGCCAATAGTTCTTTCAGCACTGCCCGCATATCTCCAGGCGCTTTTTCCCCTTTTGCACAGACAAAGCGCACGCCTTTGCCTTCTACTGACAAAAGCAGCACATAAGCCTCTTTTTCACGCGCTGCAACTAAACGCGCTACTTGCTGAATTTCTTTTACTGAACGGTTGTAAAAGATACGCTCTGCGGTTGGCGCGTTTTTCTCAAGCTGTATGGCAGCCGCTTCCACTTCCAATAATTCCGTCTGCGTGTCTTTCAATTCTTTTTCAATTGCCGCCTTTTCTTCAAGCAGCCTATCAGCCGCAGCCGGCAGATCTTTCAGCGGTGCATTCAGCTGGCGCACCAGTTCGTCAGTAGTTTCGATCAACAGGCTAAAATGGTCGAATGCCCGGCCACCGCATAAAAAATAAACCCGCGTGCCTCCTTTTGCCTTCTCAGCAGAAATGATTTTGATGAGGCCGATGTCGGCAGTGTTTTTGGGGTGGGTGCCTCCGCAGGCATTGAGGTCGACCCCTTCAATTTTTACGAGACGGATTTCCCCTTCCACTGCAGGCGCCTTTCTTAGCGGCATGGATTTCGCCTGCTCATCCGTCACCCACTCGGTCGTAATCGGCAGATGGCGGCGGATAATGCCATTTGCCGCAGCCTCCGCAGCCGCCAGAACCTCCTTCGTAATTTCAGCGGCGTCCAAATCAATGGACACCCGCTCGGTTCCAAGATGAAAGCTCGTCGTCTGCAAGCCGTGGGCTTCAGCGAACACTGCACTGAGTACATGCTGGCCAGCGTGCTGCTGCATATGGTCAAAGCGCCTTTCCCAGTTGAGCTGCGCCGGATATTCCCCGTTGCCGAGCAGCATATCCGTGTAATGCCGGATTTCCCCTCCCAAAGATTGGACATCCCGTACGGAAGCCCCACCAATAACGCCGGTATCTGCAGGCTGTCCGCCGCCTTCCGGATAAAATATCGTTTGGTTGGTTAGTATGTATTGCCCTTTTTCGTCCTGTCCCGTTCCGATCACTTCAACTTGGGCCTGCGCAATTTCCGGGTCGCCATAATACATTTTCAATGTCATCATCGTTCCTTCTTTCCGGTTTTCAGTATGCAGCCCTCTGTTGTTTAAGGATCTCTATTTTGTGGAAATGAACCAATACAAGAGAATTTAGGAGGTAGCAAGCATGCCGAGATTTGAACGTTCCATATTATTGTATAACGGCGCGGCGGGAGCGGCAACGACCGACACGGTGATTCCTTTGACTGTCCCGGCTCTCGCAAGGGCGTCAAAGCATCTCGAACTGATCCAAACAGCATCAGAGGAAGAATTCGAAGCCGCCTGCCGCAATTCCTGTAACAATGCCGATGCTCTTTTTGTCGCCGGGGGAGACGGTACGGTGCACATTGCGGCACAAGTGCTTGCTTCAATCGACAACCCTCCAGTGCTCGGAATCCTCCCAAGCGGGACCTGCAATGATTTTGCACGGACGTTGGAGATTCCATTGCTGCTTGACCAGGCTGCAGAAGCGTTGGCCGCTGGAGATATTCAGGACATCGACACGGCACAGATCAACCAGCGGATTTTCCTGAATTTTGCCGGACTCGGATTGATTACTGATACGTCGTTGAACATTGACCCTGCACTAAAAGAACGCTACGGCAAAATCAGTTATTTCATGAGTGCTTTGCAAACCATGCGCCAATCGACCCCATTTTCGATCCACTTGGAAATCGATGGCGTCCAATCTGTAGAAGAAGGGGTTGCCGCATTGATCATGAACGGAAAATCCATTGGGACGCACATGTTTCCGATGGATTCCATCAGCCCTTCAGACGGCCTGCTTGATGTCTTTATCATCCAATCATCCACGCTCACCGCTATCCGGGAATGGTTTTCACTCGCCAAACCCGACGTGACGCCGGATGAATTGGAGCACATCACCCATTTCCAGGGGCAGCACATCAAAATATGGACAGACGAAGAAAAAGAAGTCGACACGGATGGAGAAATCTATTTGAAGACCCCACTAAATATTCAAATCCAGCCGAAGAAACTCAAGATGCTGGTACCAAAACCCGCGCTTGACAGCATTCCCGAATAATCACCCAGCCAGAAAAAAGCCGCCCGCAAAGTCATTTCCCATGACTTTTGCGGACGGCTCTTTTTTATTCTTCAAATGGCCATTGTGGCAGCATGTGATTCAATTTCTTATCCTGGCGGTTGCCAAGAACATAATCTGCCTGCATGAGCGTATGGATTTCACGCGTTCCTTCATAAATGACCGGGGCTTTCGAGTTCCGCAAGAAACGGGCAACCGGATATTCGTCCGTATAGCCGTAAGCGCCGTGAATCTGAACAGCATCATCCGCCGCCTTATTGGCAAAATCGCAAGCCTGCCATTTCGCCAATGACGTTTCTCGCGTGTTGCGTTTCCCTTGGTTTTTCATCTCGCCTGCGCGGTATACGAGCAGCCTGCTCATTTGAAAACCCGCTTCCATATTGGCAAGCATCTGCTGGACAAGCTGGTGTTCGCCGATCGGTTTACCGAATGTCGAGCGGGTATGGCAATATTTGACGCTTTCTTCGATACAAGCCATTAGCAAACCGCAGGCGCCAGCGGCAACTGTAAAGCGGCCGTTATCAAGTGCGGACATGGCGATTTTAAAGCCCTCGCCCTCTTGCCCCAAAAGATTTTCCGCCGGCACACGCAAGTCATCGAAGAACAATTCTCCTGTATTGCCCGAACGGATGCCGTATTTTCCTTTCAGCGCTTTTGAAGAAAACCCTTCCCAAGTCCGCTCGACGATAAAAGCGCTGATTCCTTTATGCTTTTTCTCTTTGTCGGTATAGGCGAAGACGATAAAATGATCGGCAACGTCGCATAACGAAATCCAGGTTTTCTGGCCATTCAAAATATAATGTTCGCCGTCCCTCACCGCTGTCGTAGCCAAAGCCGCGACATCTGAGCCAGCGCCCGGCTCTGTCAAGCCGAATGCACCGATTTTTTCGCCTTTCGCCTGAGGAACGAGGTATTGCTGTTTCTGCTGTTCGGTCCCCCATTGCAAAAGGGACATCGAATTGAGGCCGGTATGGACGGAAACCGCTGTCCGGAAAGCCGTGTCCCCTCTTTCCAGCTCTTCACAAATAATCGCCAGCGAATTATAATCCATACCGCTGCCGCCATATTTTTCCGGAATGCATACACCCATTAAGCCCATGTCTTTCAGCCGCGTCCAGATGGCCGGGTCAAATGCGCCCGCTGCATCCCATCCGGCGATATGCGGGATAATTTCTTCATCGACAAAGTGTCTGACCGTTTTCCGAAGCAGCTGCTGTTCTTGCGTGAATTCAAAATCCATAGCCTTCTCCCCCTTATGCCATATCTTAGTTCTGATAAGCAGAACGATGCACTGTTTCTTTGATAAGAACGCCGCGCTTCGCCATTTCCGCAATATATTCATCACCGGGCACGATCATTTCAGGCGGATATGAACCGCGCTTGTCGATGACGCCGCTGCCGATCATCTGCGCTACTACTGAAATCGTGTAGGCAGTCGCCCGCGCCATAGCGGTCACTCCCAAATCTTCCCGCATTGTGATCATATTGTATTCATAGGTCAGCCCTTCGCCTTCCTTGATCCCCGAAACCATTACCCGCAATACAACAGCATCCTGTTTATCGCCAAGTTCCGTGAGCGGCTTCAGCACTTCACGCAAAACGTCGCGTGGCTTGATGGCAAGGCCGTTCACATTAACGGTTTTTTCACGGTCCGTGAATCCGAGATCGACAAGGACCTGGAATTTTTCCGCATGCCCTTTATAACGAACCGTTTTATACTCCAAGGTATCAACATCGCTGAACGTGTCGATAAGCGTGGATGTTCCTCCAGAGGTATGGAAAGCTTCAAGTTCCCC
>DATISS010000104.1:0-19619 GCA_035468565.1 Planococcus sp. (in: firmicutes) | reverse complement strand
CCTACCCAGGAAGTATGGATAAGGCCGAAGGAATCCGCCACCATTCCGCCCAGCACCGCGCCGATGGCGATGCCTGCATTGAAAGCAGCGATATTCATGGCGGAAGCAGTGTCGACAGCGCTCGGCACGTAGCGTTCAGCGAGCATTACCGCATAGACCTGCAGCCCGGGAACATTCATGAACGCGAACAAGCCCATTAATAGGATCGTAATCAAGCTGGCAATTTTGAATTGCGCGAACTGGAGGCGGACGGTGTCATCAACCGCATTGTCTATAACCAAGTGCCGCCAAAAGTCGAATACGAACTGAGCGAATACGGCTGGAGCCTGCAAGGGATTTTGGATTCGCTGTGCAATTGGGGCGAGATGCATATTGAGAAAGTGTACGGCGATAAATTCGAAGTTTTGGAAGAAAGCGTCCTGAACGATCATTTGAAATAACCCAAATTAATGCATCAATTAGACCGTTAATTCGCACCTGAATTAGCGGTCTTTTCTTTGTTGCTGTATCAGGCCTTCTTTTAATATCGCACCCTTTTTGACAAGTGAATTTGGGTGTTAATGTTATTTTAAAGAAGAAATAGTTTGTTTTGTTGTGTAATATATAAATATGAATTTATTGTAAGAAAATTGAAACTGTTTAAGGTTTTATTCGTATTACTACTATAAATATATTTATTGGAAGAAACGACTGAAATCTTTTAATAAATATACGAGGAGGTAATTTTATGAATTTTCTAAAAAACATCGAACACGTATATATGAAAAAAGCCCTTGGTATTCTATTTTTGATTTCCGCTAGTTTATTGATTGCGGGTTGTTCAGCTAATGGTACAGAAGCGGAAAAAACGGTCGATAAAAGTGAACAAGCGATTCGGGCTGTTATCGAAAAGGAATTCAATGGGCCAGACGAAAAGTACAAAGCATTATGGGATGCAGCTATGGAAGCTCAAATTTCAGACAAATATAGTGATGATTATGAAGCCTATCTGGAATCACCTGAATACCTAGCACTAATGAGCTACACGGAAGAAACCTATGCCTCCTATTTTACGGAGAACGGGTATGATAACTTCATAAATCAAGCTCCTGCATTTATGTATTCTACTTTTGATCGCAATTATAAGTTAAACACTTCTACTATTGAAATAGTTCAAAGCGAACAGGGAACAACGCTATACGACTTTACTTTCCAAGTGGAATATACAGATGAAAAAGGTGAATCTAGTCAATTCAATTTCGAGGGGAATGCAATTGCCCCTGAAGAAGGAAAAATCGGAAAGATAGAATATTTGGATGGGTATGAGGATGGACTGTTTCAAGAGCTAAGTAACAATGAATAAAAACAGACTAACTGAACGCTGCCTTTAGGTGGCGTTCTTTCATTTAAGATGAATGATATGAAGTTAATACATAAGAAAAAATAGCACCTCGATCCGCAGATTCCGGTTTTAGCGGGTCTAGCTGTTACACATAGTTCCATTCCGCCGACACCAGGGCCGATTGCGGTCACGCAGCTGGTGAACGCTGATCTGGGATGGGACATCTTATTTGGTATAATTGCAGGAACTCCAGCCATGATTTTAGCAGGACCTGTATTCGGCCGCTACATCGGTAAAAAGATTCACCTGGAAATTCCCGATTACATGGAAATACAAGAACGCGAATACGACAAAGATCTGCCAAGCTTCGGCATGATCACGTCATCAATCCTCATCCCACTTGTCTTGATCTTGCTGAACACAGTTTCATCGGTTTTGCTTGAAGAAGGCAATATGGTCCGGGGTATCTTAGTGTACCTTGCTTATTCCGTTCTCCAAGAAAACAAATAAGAAAGATGCTTGACTAATGATAAAAAAGCGTCCGCCTGTCCCTGTCCCTGTAACGCTGCGCTAGCTTCGGGACATGAAAAACCGTTGCAACGCTGCGGTAGCTTCGAGACATGTAAGTGCGTTAAAGCGAAATGAAATGAGAAGTTCAGTTTCTCAACAACCTGAAAAGAAAAAGGAACATATCCTTTTTCTTGTATCTAAAGGAGGGCTAGCATGCCTGATCAATCGTATTATTTGGGTGTAGATATCGGAACAACCTCGACAAAAGCGGTGCTGTTCGACAAAAAAGGCACAGTCGTGGATTGCGAAACGGTCCTTTACCCGCTCCACACACCAAACCAGCTGATAGCAGAACAGGACCCGGAAGAAATTTTCCGCGCGGTGCTGACGTCTGTGCGGGAAACGCTGCGCAAAAGCGCAATCCCTGCACAATCGCTCGCGCTGGTATCGTTCAGTGCGGCGATGCATAGCCTGATCGCCATCGGTAAGAACGGCGAATTGCTGACGCAGAGCATTACTTGGGCGGACACCAGAAGTGCACAGCATGCCAAAAAGATCAAAGAAGAAATGGCCGGCCATGAGATTTACTTGCGCACAGGGACGCCGATCCACGCCATGTCGCCGCTGGCCAAGCTTGTTTGGTTAAAATCGGATGAGTCCGCGATATTCGAAGCGGCCGAGAAATTCATCGGTATCAAAGAATACGTCTTCCATAAATTATTCGGCGAATACGTAATCGATCATTCGCTCGCTTCTGCGACTGGCTTATTCAACCTGGAGAATCTTGATTGGGATGAAGGGGCGCTCTGCGTCGCTGGCATCACTGCGGAAAAACTTTCCCGCCCAGTAAAGACAACCCATCTGCAGACGGGCCTTTCTCCGGAATACGCTACGTTCATGGGCATCCGGCAAGAAGTGCCTTTTGTCATCGGTGCAAGCGACGGCGTACTGTCGAATCTCGGCGTCAACGCCATTGAACCGGGTGTCATTGCAGTGACAATTGGCACAAGCGGCGCAATCCGAACGGTTTCACCGGTGCGGAAAACGGATCCGAAAGGACGGACATTCTGCTACGTTCTGACAGAAGACCATTGGGTCGTTGGCGGTCCAGTCAATAACGGTGGAATCGTCTTGCGCTGGCTGCGGGATGAATTCGCCTCTTCCGAAACAGAAACAGCGAAATGCCTTGGCATCGATCCGTACGACGTCCTGACGAATATCGCGTCCAATGTCCATGCTGGCGCTGATGGCTTGTTGTTCCTGCCATACCTGACAGGGGAACGCGCGCCGCTATGGGATGCCAATGCCCGCGGCTCGTTCTTCGGTTTGAGCATTCACCACAAAAAACAGCATATGATCCGCGCGGTGCTCGAGGGCATCGTATTCAACCTCTATACAGTGCTGCTCGCCGTCGAAGAATTGACAGGAGAATCGGTTCGCATCCAGGCATCCGGCGGCTTTGCGCGCTCGGAAATGTGGCGCCAGCTGATGGCCGATGTTTTCGACAAGCCCGTCGTCATCCCGGAAAGCTTTGAAAGTTCTTGTCTTGGGGCGATTGTCCTCGGCATGTACGCAATCGGCGAAATCGATGATTTGAGCATCGTTTCTGACATGATCGGAGAAACCCATAGGCACTCTCCAGACCCGCAAGCGTCTGCCAGCTACCGCGAACTGCTGCCGATCTATATCCGGCTGTCGCGGCTGTTGAAAGATGAATACGAAAGCATCTCGGATTTTCAACGCAAGCACATCCACTGATTTCCCGTAATGAAGATTTGATGCCGTGAAGCCTGCAGCCTTTTTCCCGACTGTGGGTTTTTCTGTGCCGAAATCTGCAATAGTTTTTCCGTTAAACTTCAATAAACTACTTTAATAAAATCCTTTTTCAAGGTAAACTTAGAAAAAAGTGAAATAGATAAAAATAACTACTATTTTTTATTTTAGATAGGAAGTGTGGGCTATGACTAATAGTGGTTTAGAGATCTTAAAACGGGAGGTATCCGACAGAAGGGCTGAAGGGAAATACCGTGAAACCATTGAAAAAGGCTATATCCTGTTAGAACAGGCAAAACGCAGCAGCGATTCGAAATCTATGCTGGCGGCTTACTTGAATATAGCTGCATCGTATTATTTCATTGGGGATATTGAAGAAGCCTTTAGATGCATTGAGTCCTATCGTGAAGTATGCGACGCTCAAGGCGACGAGTCAGATCAGTTAAGTTTATATCATGTACTGTTTCTTTTATATGAATACAATAAAGACTACCCACGAGCAAAAGAAACGTTATGGAAAACCATCCGGACAGGTGAACAATTGCAGAAGCACAATCTCATCAGTGTGGCGTATGGCAATATGAGCCACGTTTACCTAATGGAACAGCGGTTTGCGGAAGCATTGGAAACTGCCAACAAAGCGTTGGACCATGCAAAACAGAGCGAAGTGTTAAAGCCGATCCGCTGGATGAAGATTAGGATGAACGTCATCAAAGCACAAATCGGCTTGGGGAATTTCAAGGATTCCGGCGAAGGGCTCGCCGGATTGCTGAATGATCCAATACTTGATGAGTTTATACCGGAAAAAGCGCAATGCTACAGTATCCAAGGCACTTGGTATACTGAACAGAAGCGCTATAAAGAAGCTTTTGCCGCCTATACTTCCGCAAAAGAATCAGCAGAAAGTTATAAGGACATGCAATTATTGCAAAGCGTCGAAAAAGAGCGCTGCCGGCTATGCGAATTGATGGAGGATATCCAATTAGGCTACGCCGTCCAGAAGCAATATATTCAATTGCTAAACGAAATCCATCACAGCGAACTAGCGCTTGCCGCGTTAAAGTTGGATATCAAGCACAATATCGTCGAGTATGAACGAAAAGCGAATACGGATTACCTGACAGGCTTGTACAATCGCAGCTTTATAGAAATAACCACCAACAAATGGCTTAAGCAGGCGGCCCTCACACATGATAAAATACTATGTCTCGCTTTCGACATTGACGATTTCAAATCCATCAATGACAGCAATGGCCATTTATTCGGAGATGAGGCCATCAAATTGGTCAGCCAAGCTTGTTCAAAAGTGTTCCGGGAAGAAGATTTGGTCGGCCGTTATGGCGGCGATGAATTCGTCATCTTGATCCAAGGCGGTTCGCTAGAAATCGGCGAGAAAAAGGCGATGCAGCTCCAGCAAGCGCTCGCAGCTATTGAATTCGAGGGAGGAGCGGCAACTAGGCCGCTGACCATCAGCATCGGCATTTCCGATAATTTGAATGGCAAGGTCAAGAGCTTCAAAGAGCTATTCCACATGGCGGATACTTGTTTGTACAAAGCAAAGCAGAATGGAAAAAATCAGATTGTCCTCGCTTAGCATGCAACTCTAGTCCCACCACATCACGCTTTTAATTTCGCGTGGTGTTTTCTTTCTTGCTAATTTGTCAGAAAAAATATTTAATTTAAAGAGATCTTCTGCTACTATGAAGAGAGTTGAGCGCAATTTAAAGGATACAGACAAATGTGGATCGATATACAAGTTAGGGCCGGCCTTGATGCCGGCCTTTTGAGGGGATTTTTTCGCTGGCTTCATTTCAGCGGCTACAGCGGGTGATGTTATTACGCAAGACGTAAGCGGCAATACATTAATCTGGGAAAGGCTGATGCAGATGGCGCATATCTTTTTAACTTCAAAAGGTTTTTTTACGGAATCGGTGAAAGCGGATTTTCTGCAGCTTATTGACGGCCGGATTGCTGCTCTAAAAGCAGCGATTATCACGACCGCTTCCTCGAAAAAGGAAAAAAATCCATTCGCGGTCAAAACGAAAGAGGATTTTCTGGAGATGGGGCTGGTGACGGTCGATTTTCTGGACATTGAATTCGAAGATGCCCGGAATTTATTGGCATACGATGTGTTTTACATATGCGGAGGCAATCCGTTCCGCTTGTTGCGCGAGTTAAAGGAAAGCGGGGCGGAGGGGGTCATTGAAGAGCTGATGGAACGCGACGCCATTTTTATAGGGGTCAGCGCCGGAGCCATGATTTTCGGGCCTCACATCGAAATCGTCAATTGCTTTACGCCATCGATGAATACCGTGAATCTGAAGGACTTAAAGGCATTGGGCATTTTTCCAAAGCCCATTTTCCCTCATTACGGCAGGGAAGATAAATTCCCCGACAGCACCGGAAAAACGGTAGAACAACGGATTGCCGAATTCGAAGTGGCGCATAATTTGCAAGTAGAGCGGCTGAAAGACAGCGATGTTCTGTTGATAGAAAGGTGATTATTTGTGGAAACAACTGAAAGAATCTTTATCCGCGTTTTTAAAGATAGCGACTTTCCAGCCATCCAGCGCCTGAACGAATCGGAAGGGTGGACAAACCTGGCGTCCAAACCGGACATCGTGAAAGCCGCATGGCAGCATTCGAATGTGGCGTTCGTTGCGGAACGGCAAGGGGAAGTTGTGGGTTGCATGCGCGGGCTGACAGACCAATTCATCACACTGTATATTTGTGAATTGCTGATTGATGGGAATTGCCGCGGCGAAGGAATAGGCAAAGCCTTGCTGGACCATGTCCATGCCCTTTATCGGGGGACTCGCATGGAAATGTTGGCAAGCAGCACTTCGCAAAGTTATTACGAAGCGCATGGCTATCGGCCGTTTTACGGATTTCGCAAAACTTTCAATGAATAGGGATGGCCATATAAATGCAACTGGCGGACGGAAAAGGGGGAATCCTCTGATCCGCTCCGTTTTTATTCTGCCTGAAAAGGGGTATAATTCAGAAAAGCGAAGTTGGCGGAAAATTGGATGGAGAATCGTTATGAGCCATTTTAAATTATATATGATCCTGGTGGCAGTGATGTTCGCCTGGGGCATGAATGTGCCGGTCATGAAATACCTGACGGCGCAGATGGGACCGGTGACCATGACTTCGCTGCGCATTTTCCTTGCAGGAGTCATGGTCTTCGCCATTCTTGCGGTTTTCAGGCTTGTCCGAAAGCCGACAAAAGAGGAATGGCCGTTTATCGCAGTGGGGGCCCTGCTCAATGTTGTCATTCACCATTATTTTATTTCAGTGGGCATTTCACTGACGAGCGGCACGAATGCGGGTCTAATCATTGGCTCAAGCCCTATCATGACGGCTGTGATCAGTTTGGTGCTGCTGCGGCTGACGCCGACAAAATGGCAATGGCTCGGATTTATCCTTGGTTTTATCGGAGTAGCTGCTACTGTACTGGCGGGCAACGCGCAGGCAAGCACAGCTTCCGCTGGGGATTTATACATATTGTTCGCCATGGTGGCACAAGTGATGAGCTTCATGGTCATCAGCAAAGCATCCCGAACGCTAGACCCCCGCCTATTGACGGCGTATATGTTCATCATCGGCTCCGCAGGGATCTTCCTGATCAGCCTGGTGACGGAGCCTGGCGAATGGCGCGCCTTCGCGGACATGGATGCCAAGTTTTGGCTGATGCTCTTCGGTTCCGGCATCATTGCGACGGCCATCGGACATATGCTTTATAACCACGTTCTCGGGAAAGTAGGGCCTTCGAAAGCAGCTATTTTTATCAACTTGAACACCTTTTTCGCGCTTCTCGGTTCCGCTGCATTCCTGGGGGAAACCATTACAGGCTACCACCTGATCGGCTTTGTCGTCATCGTCTTCGGTGTATTATTAGGTTCCGGCGCGGCGGAAGAACTGTGGCGCATGAAAATCAGGTCATCAAAAAGCCAGCAGTAAACCGTTCCCCAGGGAGCGGTATTTTTGTTTCACGTGGAACGCGGTGTTTTACGTTAAAAGGGCAGGAGTGCCGGCCCTCCGCGGCGAAATGGAATAGGAAAGGGAATAGACGGTCGGTCTATATGCATCAAGGCGGCTTTTCGCACGACAGTCTCATGTTCTCTTTAATGAAGACAGAATGGAAGGTGTAGGATGAAACAGATTATTGCGATGGGCGGTGGCGGTTTCTTGATGGAGCCGGAAAATCCGCTGCTCGATGAGTACATATTGGCGCAATCGCCGAAGAAAAACCCTGAAATCTGCTTTATCCCGACAGCCAGCGGGGATTCAGAGAAATTCATCAGCCAATTCTATGATTTTTTCGGCAAACAAGCATGCGTCCCATCCCACCTGTCGCTGTTCAAACCGCCGGCCAGGGATTTGGAAGCTTTCGTGCTGGATAAAGACATCATCTATGTCGGCGGCGGCAACACCAAAAACCTGCTGGCGCTGTGGAAGGAATGGGGACTGGACGTCATTCTCCGTAAAGCTTGGGAGCAAGGCATCATCCTTTCGGGCATCAGTGCCGGTTCGCTTTGCTGGTTCGAAGACGGCGTTACGGATTCATACGGGGATAAGCTGGAGCCGATCCAGGCGCTCGGCTTTCTGGTAGGCAGCAATTGCCCGCATTATGACGGTGAGGAAGAGCGGCGCCCCGTCTATCAGCAATTGGTGGCGTCCGGAGCGGTGCAGGGCGGAGTGGCGGCGGATGATGGAGTGGCACTTCATTACATCGGACAAGAATTAGTTCGGGCTGTCAGCTCACGGCCCTCTGCTAAAGCATACCGTGTGGAGTACGATGGAGAGTTGAAAGAAACGGAATTGCTGTTGGAATTTCTGGAGGAGCGCTGACCAGTGAAAAACAGAATGGAATCGCCTGACAAGGCGGCTCGAATTGCGTAGGTACCGGGAAAAGATTTTGAATTTCTCTGCTCGCTTCTTGGTGATCTGCGGTTGATTCAGCCTGAAAATAGGGCTTCCCGGAAAGTGGTGAAATCGATTGGCATGGACTTTGAGAAAGCACTGGCCATGGGCGGCAAGAGAGTTTTTGTCTATTCGCTGGACGTGTCAAAACGGAAAATCAGGAAGCGCTTCCGGGAGGGCATTAAAGAAATGATTCTAAAAACTGAAAGTTCCCACTCCATTCTGCTATAGTGGGAATAAGGGCAGTATCCTCATCGAACTGCACCGGCTTTACCGGGAAACCAAAAAAAAATAAGTTCGCCTTGATCTTTAAACGACAGGGACGGAGAAAACCAACTGTTCATTTCCTGCCCTCCTGTCCATTTTCTTAACAGGAGGGCTTTTAATCGGTTTTCTCCCCGAAAGGAGAGAAAAGTAAATGAAGAACACGGCATCATTATTGAAAATGAAAAAAGAGGGCGAGAAAATCGCCATGCTGACGGCATATGATTATCCGTCGGCTAAGCTCGCGGAAGAAGCGGGCGTCGATGTGATTCTTGTCGGCGATTCGCTGGGCATGGTCGTGCTCGGCTACGATTCAACGGTCAAAGTGACGATTGAAGACATGATCCACCATGGCAAAGCGGCACGCCGCGGCGCGCGGGATACCTTCCTGGTGGTTGATATGCCATTCGGATCGTTCCACGGCGACCTTCACCAGACGCTCCAGAATGCCATCCGCATATTCCAGGAAACCGGAGCGGAAGCGCTGAAGCTCGAAGGGGCGGATGAAGTGGTGGATGTTATGCGGCTGTTGACGCGCACAGGCATCCCCGTTGTGGCGCACCTTGGGCTATTGCCGCAGACAGCAGGTGTTCTCGGCGGGTTTAAAGTACAGGGTAAAACCGCGCACGCCGCACAAAAACTGATTGAGGACGCGAAAGCGTGCGAAGCGTCGGGAGCCTGTATGCTCGTGCTCGAATGCATCCCCTATCAGCTCGCCCGCGAAGTCACAGCGGCTGTGTCGATTCCAGTCATCGGCATCGGGGCCGGGGCAGACACCGATGGCCAGGTGCTTGTCTATCACGATACCTTGAAATACGGTTCGCACCACCTGCCAAAATTCGTCCGTTCCTACGCGGAAACCGGTGAAATGATGAAAAAAGGCTTAAGTGCCTATGTCGCTGAAGTCAAAGGCGGTGCCTTCCCAGCAGAAGAACACCGTTTCACGATGAAAGAAGAAGAACTGCAGCAATTATACGGCAGCAAATAAAGAATTCGATTAAAGGAGCCCTTTGCGAAAGCAAAGGGCTCCTTTATATTGTGCTTTTGAATTTGGGTCGTGGAATGACGTTTTTTTAGCTAATCCCGGTTAACATTCCAGCAATGCATGTTAAATCCGGTTTAACACGGATTAACGGGAAATGCTTCTCAACAAGCAAAAAATCCTGCCCCAGCAACTGGGACAGGATTTACATTATTTATTGGATATAAGGTGCTGGGTTTACTGCGTTCGAGCGTGCGCCGTTCCAAGAACCGATATGGATTTCAAAGTGAAGGTGAGGACCGGTTGAGCGTCCAGTGCTTCCCATTGCTCCAATGTTTTGACCTTGTGAAACAGCTTGTCCTGCAGATACGCCTACAGAATTCATATGCGCATACGTTGTAGCGTATGAACGTCCGTTGATCGAGTGAGTCAGGATAACCACGTTGCCGTAGCCTCCCATACTGCCAGCGAATGTTACATAGCCGCCCGCTGCAGCAATGATAGGTGTGCCAGGCACGTTTGCAATATCAAGTCCTAAATGGGATTCGCTTCCAGCGCCGATGTCACGGCCTCCGTACCCTGATGTAAATCTGCCAGCGGCCGGTTTGATGAAGTTTGCACTGCCGACTTTAGGTGCTGGTGCTGATGCGTATGAAACAGCTGGTGTTGAGCTTTTCGCTGAAGCTGCTGCCGAAGCCGCTGCTTTCGCTGCTGCAGCAGCCTGAGCTTTACGCGCTGCCGCTTCTTCGCGCTGGCGCTTCAACTCAGCTTCTCTTGCCAATTTAGCCAGGCGGGCTTGCTCTTTTTCAATTTTAGATGCAAGGCCTGCACCGATAGTCATTTGCTTATCGTGTTCTGTTTCCAAAGACGATTTCTCTTTAGCCAATCGCGCTTGTTCTGTTTTCAGGTCCGCTTCAAGCTGGGCCTGCTCTTTTTTCTGGCCGTCCTGTGAAGCTTTCAATTGGACAAGCTCAGTTTTACGCTGTTCTTGCTCTGCCAATTTCGTTTCCACTTGCGCTTTTTGCTCAGCAAGCAGCTTTTTATCTGCCGCTTGTTCACGCATGATTTCACGGTCAGCTTCGATTAAGGTATTTACTGCTGAAAAACGATCAATAAAATCAACAAAGCTGTTTGCGCCAAGCAATACATCTATGTAATCTACAGATCCGCCGCTCATTTGGATAGCGCGGGCACGTTCTTGCAATAATTCAGTCCGTTCATCGATTTTGTGCTGCAATTCTACGATAGAAGCCTGCAATGCTTCGATTTCTGCTTTAGTTTGGTCAATTTGAGCTTGGACACCGGCGATCTTATCTTCGGTTTCCTTGATTTTTTTGTCCAATTCCATAATTTTTCTCATAATCGTTTCAAGTGTCGTCTCGTTTTCCGCGATTTCGTTTGCTTTCTCACGGATGCCGGAGTTCAACTCGCTTTGTTTTTGCTGCACTTCCTGTTGTTTGTTTTTTAGCTCTTCCAATGACTCTGCATTAGCTGCAGGGATAAAAATTGATAGAGCCAACACTGCGGCAGTCACGCCAGCAGTAAGTTTAGATAATAAATTCACTTCTTGTTTCCCCTCTCTCATTTCCTCGTGTCTATGTGTAAAAGAATAATAATCTATATTAAAAAAGTAAAAATCTTGTGATAAAAACCGCTTCGAAAAAGCCAGCAAAAGTATTATACCATCATAAACACTAGATTTTTATTACAATTGCGTATCAAATGTTTTAGGGAAGTATGACAAGGGTAGGAAGAGCAGCTATATCTTTTTGGAGGAAACTAAAAAAACTCCTTCACCAGAATAAAGGAGAAGGAGTTGTCTTAATATTTAAAATACTATTCTGAAATTGCATCTTCGAATCTTACGACCAAGACATCCACTTTTGCAGTGCGTACAATCCGTTCAGAAACACTGCCGAGGAAGATGCGTTCCGCGGCACTTAAACCGGTTGCACCGCAAACGATAAGATCCGCATGGAGCCGTTTGGCAAGTTCGCCAGGGATTTTTGTTTTAGCTGAGCCCAATTCAACAACAATGTTCACGTTGTGGACGCCACCATCTTCAGCTTCTTTTTTATATTGCTCCAGCAATTCATGCGCGGATACCGAAGCTTTATCAGCGAACTCACGCCCATATGCTTCAAGTGAGCCGAACGATGTGTCGATGATGCTGACTAAGTTCAACGACGCGTTGTTTCTGGCCGCAATTGCCACCGATTTTTTAAAAGCCTGTTCTGCAGCCTTCGAGCCGTCAATGGCTACGAGAATTTCATGGTATTTCAATGTCATAATGAATTCCTCCTTGTCTGTCTTAACTATACTACATATTCTTCGATAAACAGGAAGGCAGTTCCTGCTTATTGGCCAAGCTTTCAAGCAAAATGCGCCGAAGCAAAAGCAGGCCATCAAAAAGCAGTTGATGTCAGAAAATTCAGTTCGGAAAAAATGGGTAAATATGTTATGCTTGCAGTAATAGATTAGGGAAAGGCCGGCCGATAAGGGGGGCGTATTTTTTGGAAGAACGAGTGATGGAAGGAAATTTGACAACCCAGTTGGGAGAGCTTCAGACAATCCGGCACAGCATCAAGGAATACAGCAAAGGAGCCTATCTTTTTCAAGAAGGCGATGCCATCAAAGGCGTCTATATTGTGCAAGCTGGAAAAGTCCAAATAGGCAAAGTGACGCCGAACGGCCGTGAACTGACGCTGCGCATTTGCGGGCCGGACCAATTGGTGGGGGAAGTGACGGTTTTTTCGAACAGCTCTATTTATATGCTGGATGCGAAGGCGCTGGAAGATGTCGTCTGCATGAAGTTCGCCATTGAAGACTTGGAGGAGGCGCTGTTGGAAAACGCCAAACTGGCTGCCGCCTTCATGAGGTGGATGGGGGTCGACCAGCAGAAAACACAAACCAAGTTCCGCGATTTGATGTTGCACGGCAAAAAAGGGGCGCTGTTTTCTACTCTCATCCGACTCAGCAATAGCTACGGCGTGCCAAAAGATGACGGTGTCCTCATCGATATGGTTTTGACGAATCAGGAACTGGCGAATTTCTGCGGCATGACCCGAGAAGTGGTCAACCGCATGCTCAATGACTTGAAAAAAAAGCAAAGAGTGTCTTTGGTGGAAGGTAAGATATTGATCCACGACATTGCATTTTTAAAAGATGAAATCAATTGCGAAAATTGCCCGATTTCATTCTGTAAGATTGATTGAACGAAGAAGAAGAACCCCCGGCTTATTGTTGTGTAGACGACGATAGACTGGGGGTGTTTTAATGTTTCCGCCTTTTACCCAATGCGATACAGCATCTCTAAAACTAAAAAACAGAATTTTCTCCATATTTTCTCGATAGTTTAATTTTATAATGAAGAGAGGTAATTCCGGCATTCGCGGTGAAAAAATCTTTTCAAGAGGTGAAACCGAATGGCAAATCATGGAGAACAACATCATCCTGAGCAGACGCATTCTATGGACCATCCCCACAGTCCAGAGGCAAAGCCGCATGGCGATGCCAGCCATCATAAGCAAGCGCAGCCGGAGCATGGCAATAACGGACATCATGCCCATCAAGGGCACGGCGACATGGTGGAAGATTTCAAAAAACGTTTCTTTATTTCGCTGATTCTTACCGTCCCTATTTTGGCGTTGTCACCGATGATCCAGCATTTTCTGGGAGTCGATTGGCGCTTCGAGAACGATCTCTATATTTTATTCGCCTTATCGTCCGTCGTCTTTTTTTACGGCGGTTGGCCATTTTTGATCGGCGGAATCAATGAACTGAAAGAAAAGAACCCAGGCATGATGACTTTGATCGCATTGGCCATCACCATTGCGTACAGCTATAGCACGGTAGTGGTCTTTGGGTGGCCAGGCAACCAGCTGTTCTGGGAGCTGGCGACACTGGTCGTCATCATGCTATTGGGTCACTGGATTGAAATGCGTTCGATTATGGGCGCTTCTAATGCCTTGGAGCAGCTGGTTATGCTGATGCCGAGTGAAGCGCATCAATTGGATGAAGACGGCCAAGTCCGGGACGTGCCCTTATCCGAAATCCGCAACAACGACCGGGTGCTGGTCAAACCGGGCGAAAAAGTGCCGGTTGACGGCCGGATTTTAGAAGGCAAATCGACTGTCGATGAATCGATGCTGACAGGAGAATCCATCCCGATTGATAAAGTTAAGGGTGAGGAAGTTATCGGCGGTTCGGTCAATAAGGAAGGATCGCTGGTCATTCAAGTGGAAAAGACCGGGCAAGATTCTTATTTATCCCAAGTGATCAAGATGGTAAAAGAAGCACAGGAATCCCAATCCAAAACACAGGATTTGACGAACCGCGCCGCTAAATGGCTGTTTTATCTGGCGTTGGCTGCGGGCTTTTTGACGCTGTCCGTGTGGCTTGCGCTGGGGTATGCGTTCGACACCGCAATTGAACGCATGGTGACTGTCATGGTCATTGCATGTCCCCATGCGTTAGGGTTGGCGGCGCCGCTGGTTGTCGCCGTCTCGACTTCCATCTCCGCAAAACAGGGGCTCTTGATCCGCAACCGGGCAGACTTCGAAGGGGCGCGAAATTTGGATGCCGTCGTATTCGACAAGACCGGTACTCTGACGCAAGGGGAGTTCGGCGTCACGGATATTGTACCAGCCGGCAATTATACCGAGGAAGAAGTATTGCAGCTGGCCGCGGCTATCGAACAGAACTCGGAGCATCCAATTGCCACAGGCATCGTGAATTCCGCCAAAACAAGAGGGCTGTCGATCGGCAAGGTAAGCGATTTTGAATCGATTACCGGCAAAGGGATCCAGGGACGCGTGGATGGGCAGAAAGTCAATGTCGTCAGCCCCGGCTATGTGAACAGCAGTGGGCTTAGCTATAATCAGGAACAGTTCAATAAGTTGTCTGAAGAAGGAAAAACGGTCGTCTTCGTACTTGCGGAGGAGGGGATTGCGGGTATGGTTGCCCTGGCGGATATTGTCCGTGATACGGCGAGGGAAGCAGTGGCCGCATTAAAAGAAAAAGGGATCCATTCGATCATGCTGACGGGCGACAACCAGAAAGTGGCGGACTGGGTAGCGAAACAAGTGGGCATCAGCGAAGTGTATGCAGAGGTGCTGCCGAAAGACAAAGCCCATCAAATTCAAAGGATCAAAGACAGTGGGCGAAGAGTCGCGATGACGGGAGACGGTGTAAACGATGCACCGGCACTGGCGACAGCCGATCTGGGCATTGCCATCGGGGCGGGTACGGACGTGGCGATGGAGACTGCCGATGTGATACTCGTCAGGAGCAACCCGAACGATGTGGTGGCGCTGATCGATCTTTCGAAAAAGACATACCGGAAACTGGTGCAGAATTTATGGTGGGCCACCGGCTATAATATTGTTGCGATCCCTTTAGCTGCAGGAGTCCTGGCTCCGTGGGGAATTATCATCAGCCCAGCAATTGGTGCTGTCTTTATGAGTTTAAGCACCATCATTGTCGCCATTAACGCTAAGCTTTTAAAGGCTTAGCGCTAAGTGGGTTTTTATTTGAAAAATTATTATGGATCACAATTATTATGAAAGATACATTTGCCACCCTCAACAATATCAAGTAAAAAGCTGCGATTTCCTTAAAATACCGGGAAATTGCAGTTTTTTTCGGTTTGACAAACTATCTTAAGAGAATATATGATGTAAAGCGTAATAATTACTATTTAAAGCTTGTTAAAGAAATGTTAGAAGGGTAGGAAACAAGTAAGTGAAAGAAAGTGCAGGCTAAAAATTTTTGCGGTTTTATAAATCGTAACCATTACTTTTAAAGAGAGAGGGAATATAATGCGTAAATCTTATAAATTACTAATCATTTCTATCTTAGCAGTATTGCTGCTGACTGCTTGTTCTTCCAAGTCGGCCGAAAAAGAGGGGAATGGAGAGAAAGAAATCAACCTGCTCTTCAACTTTGCGGCGAATTCACTTGATCCGAATATAGATACAAGCTATGTTTCGCTGAGAGCGGGGATAACTGAAACGCTGGTGCACTTGAATGACGAAAATTTGATGATTGAGCCATGGTTAGCGGAAAGCTGGTCTAGTGAAGACGGGCAAACATGGACGATCAAGTTGAGAAATGATGTAACGTTCCAGAACGGTGAGCCAATGGATGGTGAGGCTGTTAAGGCTTCTTTGGAGCGCGCCATGAAAGACAGCATAGCCATTGAAAATGCATTGCGCATAGAGTCGATTAGAGCGGTTGGCCACACATTGACGATTAAAACAGAAGTCCCGTTTCCTGAGTTTCCTTCTGAATTGGTTCATCCGAACACATCTATTATTGATGTAACCGAAACGGACTTTGTCAACAAGCCGATTGGGACAGGCCCGTTTGCTGTTTCTTCTTTTACCCCGGGTACAGCCGTGGATTTAATGCGCTATGAAGGGTACTGGGACGGTGCAGCCAAATTAGAAAAAGCAAGATTTTCCTTCAATGAAGACGCAAATGCCCGGTCCCTTGCCCTTGAATCCGGCGGCGCCGACATCGTCTTCCGTCCGGAGGTGGAAAGTTTAGAAAACCTTGAAGCGATAGAAGGAGTAGCGGTAGAGTCGACTTCGACGTTTCGCGTACATCAAATGACAATGAACCTCCAGCGTGAATCTATGCGAAATATCAATGTTCGCAAAGCAATAGATGCATTGATCGATCGGAAAAGCATTGTCGATACAATTTTAAGAGGACATGCCGCAGTCGCCGATGGACCTTTTCCATCGTCATTTTCCTTTGCCCCGACCTATCCTGAAAAGCAAACCGGCATTGAAGTTGCACGGACCTTCCTCGAACAAGCGGGTTACGAAGAAGTGGGCGGCGTGATGCAAAAAGATGGAGAGCCTCTTGCCCTTACATTGCTTACATACAGTGCGCGAGCAGATTTGCCATTGATTGCGCAAGTTTTCCAATCAGATGCAGGCCAGTTGGGTATTGAGGTTGACATCCAGCAGATTGAAGTGCCGGAGGAATATATGGCGGCAAATCGGGACTGGGATTTAACTACCTATAGCAATTTGACTGCACCGCGTGGAGATGCCGGTTATTACTTAAATGCGACTTACCATCCGAACGGCGCATTGAACTTCAGTGGCGTGAATGACAGCAAGTTAACGGGAATGATCGATCAGTTGAACAGTACGGTAGGCCAAGAGGGGCGTTCCGATCTGGCGGAAGAGATTGCTGGCTATGTTGATAAGGAAGTATACAACTCCTTTATTCTTCACCCGAATACACTGGTTGCATACAATTCCGACAAGGTTGAGAATTGGGTGACGTCCCGAAGTGAATACTATATGTTAACGAATGTTTTGGATGTGAAATAAGTGATTCGCATATTGAGCCGCAGACTTTTCGAAGTGGCTATTTTCCTGTTGTTGATTACGTTTGCCAGTTTCCTTTTCGCCAGGCTTGCGCCAGGAGATCCTGTCCTTTCTATGCTGAGGGTGGACGATGTCTCTGTTACAAACGAGCAAGTTGAGCAGCTGCGCGAAGAAATGGGGTTTAACGATCCGCTGTTGGTGCAATATGGTCTTTGGTTAACGGATTTTGTGAAAATGGATTTTGGAAATTCATACATCACTAAGCAACCGGTCATGGAAATGCTGTTGAGCGGACTTCCGGCTACGTTGGAACTGACTGCGGGGGCATTGCTCGTCATGATTTTAATCGCGGTTCCACTCGGATCGTTTGCAGCGTTATACAGGGGAAGCTGGATTGACCAAATAAGCCGGGGAGTTTCACTCTTGGGTGCTGCCGTGCCCAGTTTTTGGCTTGGCCTTATATTGATCGATTTGTTTGGAGTGAGATTAGGAATTCTACCGACCATGGGGAGGGACGGCTTTATTTCAGCCGTCCTTCCTTCTGTTACGTTAGGGTTAGCGATAACCAGTATTTACGTCCGCTTGCTGCGGTCGAGTCTAATCGATTCTCTCAGCCATGAATTTGTGCGAGCAGCCCGGTCACGAGGGATTTCTGAAACCCGTATTTTTTTTAGCCATGCATTTCGCGCCAGTCTTCCGCCAGTCATCACTGTTTTTGGGGTAAGCTTGGGCAGTTTGATCGGCGGAGTTGTGGTAATTGAAGTGATTTTTGCATATCCGGGTATCGGGAAGATGGTCGTTGATGCAATTAGAGCAAGAGACTATCCCGTAATCCAAGGGTACATACTCATCATGGCGATTCTTGTGTTTTTAGTAAATAGTACAGTGGATTTGTCATATCGTTATCTGAATCCCGAATTACGTTTAAAGGAAAAGAGGAAGAGTTGATGGAATTAGTCCAGCCCAAATCTTATAAACTACGCTATAAATCGTTAGTCCTCCTCTTTGCATTGTTTTTGCTGTTAGGGATTGCAGCTTATACTTTTTTAATCTTGAAGTATGACCCTTCCTTGGTGAATTTAAATGAAAGGCTGCTGCCGATGAGCTGGGAGCACCCGCTAGGCACTGACCATTTGGGCCGCGATGTATTGACGCGGATTTTGCTCGGTTCTCAATTAACTGTTGGCTATGGATTTTTAGCTCTGCTCGCCGCTGTGGCGATCGGTGTTCCATTCGGCGTCATATCAGGGTTTAAAGGAGGCATTGTCGATCGTGTTTTGATGCGCATCGCCGATGCATTTCTGTCATTTCCCGACACGATCGTCGCTATTGTCTTAAGCGGTCTTATGGGGCCGGGAATCGAGAATCTTCTATTGGCTATTATTATGGTCAAATGGGTTAACTATGCACGTTTAGTTCGTAGCACCGTTCTAATCGAGCGCCAAAAAGATTATATAACCATGGCAAAAGTAAACGGCTTAAGTGAATGGCGAATCATGTCGAAACATTTGTTTCCCCATTTGATCGGCCATGTGCTCGTACTGGCAAGCCTGGACTTAGGAAAGATCATCCTGTTGATTTCCTCTTTGTCTTACATTGGGCTAGGTGCCCAGCCGCCGGCGCCTGAATGGGGTGCCATGCTCAACGACGCCCGCCCTTATTTCCAGTCAGTTCCTTCATTGATGGTTTTTCCAGGGATGGCTATCGTTATGGTGGTCTTGCTTTCAAATCTTTTGGGGGATTATCTGAGGGATAAATTTGATGTGAAAAAGGAAGTGGCCCAATGAGCCTATTGAAAGTCAGCAACTTATCGGTTTCAAAAAACAACGATACTATTGTCAAAGATGTCTCTTTTGATATCCAAAAAGGCGAATGGTTAGCGATTGTAGGGCAAAGCGGCAGCGGAAAAAGTCTTACAGCCTCCGCAATCGGCCAGTTGCTGGAACCGAATTTGGAGGCGGCGGGAGAAGTTCTTTTTGAAGAGAGGAATCTGTTGGAGCTAATGCCTAAGCAGATGCGGAAATTGCGCGGCACACGCATCTCCTATATTTTCCAGGATTATCAAGGTTCATTCACCCCGTTTTTGACAATTGGCCGCCACTTTGAGGAGTTCTTGAAAACCCACATCAACATTAAGAAAAAAGAAAGAAGAAAAAAAGCGGAAGATGCCTTGAATGCAGTCGGATTGAAGCCTGAAATCTATCAACGGTATCCCTTTCAGTTAAGCGGAGGCCAGCTTCAACGCGTCTCCATTGCGTTAGCCCTTCTTTTGAAGCCTGCCCTTCTTATAGCAGATGAGCCGACTACCGCTTTGGATAGTATATCTTCTTTCAAAGTATTACAATTACTTGCGCATTTACAGGCGGAAACAGGATGCTCAATTTTATTTATCACTCATGATTTACGGCATGTTAGAAAGTATGCAGACCATATCCTCGTGATGAAAGAAGGGGAAATCATCGAACGCGGAGAGAAAACCCAGCTGTTGGATCAACCT